>JALTMC010000080.1:0-4948 GCA_027005175.1 Myxococcales bacterium | reverse complement strand
TCTGCCATCATTCCGAGTTCTGCGTGTTCCAAGATGTGACAGTGAACCATCCAGCTTCCTGGGTTGTCAAAGTAGGCGCGAATCACAACCTTTTCTTTGCCTCGAAGCAGAACGGTGTCTTTTAAACCAGGCTCATTAAAGACCTTTTTACCATTGCGTTCGAGAATTTCGAAGAATTGTCCATGAAGGTGAAATGGATGCTCTTGCGGTGATTCATTCACAAGATTCATGGTGACTGTTTCGCCTTTTTTAAAGGTAAAGACAGGCTTTTTCCAATTGTCATTTCCGTTGATTCTCCAGCGAACCCCTCTGGCTGTATTGACTCCATCAAACCTCATGGTGACTGTTTTGTCGATCTTGCGCTCTGCGAGTTTTTCGATGGCTGGGTATTGGGGAGGTGCGATTGGACTGGTGGCTTTCTCTCCGGTGACATTCACATTGACCATAGGAATGGCTGTCACGCCATTTCTGCTTGGAGCCAGGAGTTGAAATTTGAAGTCACCAGGTTTGTCAAAGGTGACCTCCAGATCGTATCGTTGTCCGATGGCAACAAACAAATTGGAGGGAAGGTAGTATGGCTTGGCGAGAAGACCTCCATCCACCCCAATGACCCGTACCTGCACACCTTGAAACTGCATGTTCATGGTGCGAGCATTCGCGACGTTTACAACGCGCCATCGCTCCACATCTCCCACCTTGGCTTTGACGGAGAGAGGCTCAAGTTTTCCATGCATCAGGATGGCGTTGCCATTGCGTCCATGTACAGCTTCCATACCGTTGGCGAAGGGGACGGCGATACGACCATTCACAATTAAGATGTCATCGAGAATGACAGAACGCTCCCGTGTGAATTTGATATTTTCCTTTTCCTGTACAACAAGCATGCCATAGAGTCCAAGCTCTACTTGGGCATTGGTGCGGATATGAGGATGATACCAAAAACTCCCTGCCTCTTTGAGCTTAAACTTGTAAACAAAGGTCTCTCCAGGCTTTACAGGATCTTGGATACGGGGATTCCCATCCATGCTGTCGGGGATTCGAAGTCCATGCCAATGGACTGTTGTGGGCTCACTGAGATTGTTCGTGAAATGAACAATCAATACATCACCCACACGAGCGCGAATCATTGGACCAGGCAATGTCCCATTGTAGGTGTACATGAATTGCCGAACCTTACTCGATAGCTGTATCCTGCGTTGCGCCGCCACAAGCTTGATCTCTACAATCTTTGGATCTGCGTTGAGATCTTTTGCGATATTACCACCGGTGATTGTTGGAAAGGGAGGTGTGGGTGGAAAGGATGGTTTCTCTGGAAGCAACTCCTTGGGCTCATTCGTCTCTTGCACCAATGTCTCTGTCGCTCCTGCATCTGGGGCTCCCGCATCGGCAGTTGCTGTTGCTCCTCTCTCATCGAGAGCCGTGGTTTGCTCTTGTGCTGTTGTTGGACCTTGCGAGCAAGCTTGCAGCCATACAAAAACACACACAAATATCCATCCCCATCTTTGGGAACCCAATATCCATCCCCATCTTTGGGAACCCAACTTCTTTTCAGGATACTCTTTCTTATATTCCATCATTTCCTACACCTTTTTTACGAGAAGAACCTACACCTTTTTTTGAAAGATCAAAAAAACGCTTATAAAACAAGAAACAAAATGTGTCAATGACACATGTCAAGTCCGATTTCACCATCTCTAAGGTTGTGACAAGATGAATAGGGCCAAGAGTCCCTTGGTTCGCAGTCATGAGAATCTGATGGATCTGTTTCGCAACTTTGCGAAAGTGTGATAAGAAAGAGAAAGTTTGGCGGGCTCTCAACAGCCTTTGAAAGAAGTGGACATAGAGAAATCGTCTGTGAGTTCACTGGGCTCAACAGGCTGTGAGAAGGAACTACCCTGAAGGGTCTCCGAGCAACTTGGCCTTCAAGGAAAACCCAATCGTTGAGCCGACTTTTATCGGTCTTTTTGTCCTCAGAGTAGGGCTTTTCCTCTCACGAACGAGAGAGTCATGTTTTGTTGCTCTCATCTGTTCTTTCAAATACTCCAAGAAACTCGCATTGGAAGGCATATGGAATGATTTTTGCTAGGGTGTGTTCGGGTTTTTCTATAGATGATGTGTAGGAAGTGGAAATCTTGCGAAGTTTACGAACAAAGCTTTTTGTGACAGTGACTGTCCTTGTTTTGATCCCGCTTGCAGTGTTGAGTGTGACGGGATTTTTTGCGTTAAATCATATTTTGGGGCAGACGACTCGACGTAACCTGGAGTCGTTGGGGCAGCTTCAAGTCTCTCAGATCCGGGAGTTTTTGCGTGAGAAGGAGAAGTTAGCGCTGACGTTATTTGCGGGCGACCAGGGTGTGCAACAGCTGATTCAGTCGATAGATGCCAGCCAAAGAAGTAGTCAAGCAAAACAAGGGCTGCGCCAAAGGCTTCAGCACATTCTCAGGCAGAAGATGGAACAGAGCCATATGAAAGGTGTGGGGATTAAGTTTGTAAAGGGAGGTTGGTTTAAGGTGGGAGCCAGCATGAAGAGGCAAATACCTATCATAAAGCCCTTTACGAGGGGGTTTCGAATACTGGATATTCTTCATTTTAATAGGAAGGTTTCAGATACGGTGATTCGGATGGTCACGCCCCTGCGTTCTGGTCGTCAGTTGCGGGCTTATTTGGTGACGGATTTTCCCTTTGACTTGCACGAGCGGTTTTTGCAAGAGAAGCGAGGTCCAGCGTTTCAAGGAAATATCTATCTTTTGAACGAGAGTGATCGTGTGATATGTGGTTCTCTTGATTTTTCTCATCATATCTTTGGAATAGAGAAACGATATCCAGAGAATAAGAAGTCGAGAGTGGGTCTGCCCCGAGCGCATTTGTATATGTCATCAGGCCAGAGAATCTTTGGGTTAGCTCTCCCGATGCGAAATATTCGTTGGACTCTTCTGATTGAGTTACCCTATGCAAAGGCCTTTGCATCACTGTGGGAGCTTGGAAAAATGTGGATACTCTTAGTTTTTGCTGTGTTTTTGCTGTTGGTTGTAGCTATCGCAGTGGTGGCAAATCAACTCATCCAGCCTCTTTACCAACTTGTAGAAGCCACAAGGGCTTACGGTCAGGGGAACTTTGTTGTTTCTCTTCCACGTGCCAGACAAGATGAAGTTGGAGAACTCACACACTCGTTTAAGACAATGGGGGAGGAACTTCGGGATCTCTATGACACGTTGGAGGAAAAGGTGGAGGAGCGAACCCAAGAGCTACATGACGCACAGCGTTTTTTGGAGCTTCTCTTTCACGCAATTCCGGAGGTTATCTTTTGTGTGGATCGTGAACTTCGTATTACAACGGCCAATCGCAAGGCAAAGGAACTCTTCGGCGAAGATGTGATTGGCACATATTGTTATCATATCTGGGGTGGGGATTCGAATTCTCCTGATGCTTGTCCTGCTACAAAGGTTCTACAAACAGGAGAGCCGCATTTTGAAGAGGATGAAGTACCTCACCCTATGAACGGTGAACTCTTTTATAAGGACTTTTATCCGATTCGAAATGATGATGGAGAGGTGGTTGGTGTTTTAGAGTCTGCAAAAGTCATTACTCAGAAAAAACAGCTGATGGCACAGGCCATTCATCGGGAGAAGATGGCAGCGATTGGCCTGCTCGCATCGGGTGTTGCTCATGAAATTGGAAATCCTCTCGCATCGATATTTGCTCTGGTCCAGAGGCTTATTCGTCAATCCGATGACCCGAAGGTAAAAGAAGCCTATCGTGAACTCTTGGAGCGGTGTGAGTCGATCTCCAGGATTCTTGGTAACTTAAATAGCTATGCCAAGAAAAAAGGTGATGGATCTATTCCGTTGGATCTCAATCGCGAGATTGAAAAAACGTTGACCTTGTTGCGATTTGATAAGCGTATGAAGCAAACTCATATTGAGTTTCTTCCTGGCAAAGAGCTGCCTATGTTGTGGGCACAAGAGGATGCTTTGCTTCAGATTGTGACTAACTTGCTGATGAATGCTCTGGATGCTGTGAATGGAACAGTAGATCCTTCAATTGTGATTGAGACATGGCCGTCTCGTGATGGAGCGAGCTTCTCGGTGAAAGACAACGGGCAAGGATTGGAAGGAGATATCACCAAGGTGTTTGAGCCTTTTGTCACCACAAAGGATTCAGGGACAGGGCTGGGGCTGTCGATCTGTAAGACCATTGTCTCCTCGATGGGCGGGAGCATTCAGGCGAGAGAAAATCAGCCACAAGGTGCGATCTTTGAGGTGGTATTGCCTTCAACACAAGCTTCTGAGCGAGAGGACAGTATGTGATGAAAACAAGTGTACTTGTGGTGGATGATGAAGCTATCTTTCGTCGAGAGATGGTGACCTTTTTAAGGGAACAAGATTATCTTGTGGGGGAAGCGGAAAGTGGTGAAGCTGCGTTGGAGATGATAGGATCGCAAAGCTGGGATCTGCTCCTTCTTGATCTTGCACTTCCTGGTATCGGTGGTATCGAGGTCTTACGTCAAGTTACGGTGCTTTCTCCGGAGACCATTACCTTGATGGTGACGGCTTATGCTAGCTTAGAGACCGCCGTGGATGCCCTGCGTTTGGGGGCGTATGATTATCTGATGAAGCCTTTGCGCTTTGATGATCTTGAAATACGATTGGAGCGGATTGAAAAACACCGTCAAGTTGTTTCTGAAAATCAATCGCTTAAGCGGTTGGCTCTCCAACAGGAACAATTTCACAAGATCATTGGTGAAAGTCCTGCGATTCAAAAAGTCTTCCAACAGATCCGACAGCTCCGAGGGGCCAGCGCCAATGTTCTTATCTCAGGTGAGAGTGGTGTCGGAAAAGAGCTGGTAGCTCGGGCGGTTCATGAACATTCCGATTTCTCCGAAACCCCTTTTCTTCCCGTCAATATCAGTGCCATTCCTGAGACTATGATGGAGAGTCAGTTGTTCGGT
>JALTMC010000079.1:7272-7987 GCA_027005175.1 Myxococcales bacterium | reverse complement strand
ACGGTGAAGTGGGTGGGGGCGTGACAGGCTGTCCGTTGTGTAGCGACTGCTACTGGTCCCGCGTCAATTGGACGTGTTCGGCACTGCCCAGCCTCTGCTACTGCGGCGATGGCATTATTCGCGGGGCGGAGGAGTGCGATGATGGCAATCGCAAGAGTGGCGATGGTTGTGATTCGAACTGCAAAAAAGAAGTGCGAACCTGGACTTTGACAGACTGTGGTCAGATCGACCGGAATGGACCCTCTCAAACTCAATGCAATTCGGCATACCAGGGAAAAGTGACAGTGCGAGTCGCGAGTGGAATTCAGTACTGGACGGTACCGTTCAATGCAACGTATCGAATCACTGCATATGGACCCGCAGGTCGTGCCAGGGGTGCGACGCCAGGCCGAGGGGCGATTATGCGAGGCGACTTTGTGCTCACGGCAGGCACGGTGCTCAAGATTCTTGTAGGACAACAGTCGGGTTACAAAGGCACAAGTGCTTGGTTTGGTGGCTCTGGTGGAACTTTTGTTGCTACAAGTGCTAACAAGATCCTGATAGTTGCTGGAGGAGGCGGTGGTCCTCGCTCACAATCGGGTTCCAACCCCTCTGTCAGTGATGCTTGTACTTGTACGAGTGGGAAAAATGCTTCGAAGTTCGGTACCAACTGGGGACTTGGTGGTAAAAATGGTCGGGGTGGTCTGCGCGGACGTGCTGCCACTGGAAGTCATAC
>JALTMC010000079.1:0-7262 GCA_027005175.1 Myxococcales bacterium | reverse complement strand
GGTGATGGCCAGGTCTCGGATGATCGGCGGTATGGAACTCCTTTGCCCGCACGCTCTTTTGTGAACGGTGGTGTCGGTGGGTTCTTTATTGGGGGTGACAGACTTCAAAATAATGGAGGATTTGGTGGTGGTGGGTCATCCGCTTGGGGCGGAGCCGGTGGAGGTGGTGGATACTCCGGTGGTGGTGGTGATCCCAATACAGGTTGGTCGGGTGGTGGAGGCTCCTATAACGTCGGAGCTAACAGGTCCAACACCATCGGGAATTCAGGCCGAGGAAAAGTTATTATCCAGGCTCTGTAGATCGCTCGAACCTATGATGGTTACAAGCCATGATGATGGATAGGGTTCGATGTGGAAGCAGAAACCCTGGTGACGGACTTCCTGACCAGCACCAAGAATGCCAAACCGGGAGCCCCGACCCCACAGGTGGTTCTCTGCACTGTCGAGGGTGGCGGACCAAGCATTACGCCGAAGATACTGAGCTTTGCAAGTGGTAGCTCAGGGTTTCGTGAAGAAACCAGGCTGCTGACTTAACTCTGGAACATTTGTTATTCTTGAGATGAGGATGAGTTGAGTTGCGTTTCGGGGGAGGAGGGCTCTTGCTCAGGGGGGATGGTGGGAATGCCCTCTTGTGGGATGTCTTGAGGTCGCGTTGGTGGAGCTGTTGGGGGTTGGGCTGGGAGATGGGTGTCCATCACAAAGACAGCTTCCATAACGTCGTCTAGCTTCTGAATCTGACGAATTGTAAGTGTTGTTTTGACTTCGTCCGGAATCTCAACAAGGTCTTTTTGATTTTTGTGAGGAATCAAGACCTCCTTAAGTTTGGCGCGGTGCGCTGCCAGGATCTTTTCTTTGATACCACCTACCGGAAGTACGACTCCTCGAAGTGTAATCTCTCCTGTCATTGCAAGATCGGGCCGTACTTGTTTGCCTGTGAGCAGTGATAACATCGCTGTAAAGAGGGCGACACCTGCGGAAGGTCCATCTTTGGGGACTGCACCGGATGGAACATGGATGTGAAGGTCATGCCCTTCCATAAAGTCTTCGTCGATACCGAACTTCTTGGCCCGTGTGCGGATATAAGAGAGAGTCGCTTGTGCGGACTCTTTCATCACATCACCGAGCTTCCCGGTTAAAATGAGCTGCCCTTTGCCCTTCATTCGAGTGGCTTCAATAAACAGCAGCTCGCCACCGGCAGAAGTCCAGGCCAAGCCGGTGGCGATACCTGGCTCTGCGATGCGATCCGTGAGATCCGACAAATATTTCGGAGGGCCAAGATAGTCTGACAGGTTCTCTGTTGAGATGTTTTGTTTGGCTTCGTCACCTTCGGCGAACCGCATTGCAACTCCACGGCACACAGAGGCGACTTCACGTTCCAGGTTTCGCACACCGGCTTCCCGAGTATAGTTGCGACAAATAGAGCGCACAGCATCGTCTTCAAATGTGATGAGTTCGTCAGGCAAACCGTGTTCGTGATGTTGTTTCTCGATCAGATACTGGCGTGCGATATGCAGCTTGTCTTCTTCGGTGTATCCGGTGATCTCAATCACTTCCATTCGATCGCGGAGGGCGGCGGGAATCGGATCGAGTAAGTTCGCTGTGGCGATAAACATGACCTTGGACAGGTCAAAGGGGACTTCCAGATAGTGATCGGAGAAGCTGTTGTTTTGTTCGGGGTCGAGCACCTCCAAGAGGGCTGATGCAGGGTCTCCTCTAAGATCATTGCTGAGCTTGTCCACTTCGTCGAGTACGAACACAGGGTTGTGGCTCTTTGCTTTCTTCAGGCTTTGAATGATTCTACCTGGCAATGCTCCAACGTAAGTGCGTCGGTGCCCTCGAATCTCGGCTTCATCTTTGACACCACCAAGCGCGATACGGATGAATTTTCGTCCCATCGCTCGGGCGATGGAGCGACCAAGGCTGGTCTTCCCAACTCCGGGGGGGCCAACAAAGCAGAGAATCGGACCCTTCATATCGGCTTTTAATTTACGAACGGCGAGGTACTCCAGAATTCGTTTCTTAACCTTCTCCAGATTGTAGTGGTCTTCGTTGAGGATCTTTCTGGACTCTGCGATATCGAGGGAGTCTTCTGTACTTTCACTCCAAGGCAAGTCCAGCAGCCAGTCGATATAGGTTCGAGATACCGTATATTCCGCTGATTGTGGTGGGATACGATTGAGACGTGTGAGTTCTTTGAGTGCTTCTTTTTCGACATCCGGCGGCATTTGGGCTTTCTGAATGCGCTCTCGGAGGTCTTCCAACTCATCGGTCTCTTCTTCCTCTTCTCCCAACTCTTTTTTGATCGCCTTGAGTTGCTTGCGGAGGTAGTACTCTCGTTGATTCTTATCGAGTTCATCTTTCACTTGCTCTTGAATCCGTTGATTCAGTTCGAGCATTTGTAATTCTTTGCGAACGTGAGTCAGGACTCTTTGCACCCGTCGTCGCAGGTCCAAACATTCGAGAATCTCTTCCTTTTCAACCATGGAAATGTTGAGATAGGCTGCGATCAAATCAGCGAGATAACCAGGTGACTCCATCTGTTGAATGACTTGGGATACTTCTTGTGGGATGTGAGTGGATAGTTCCACAATTTGCAAAGCACTGCTACGTAGGCTGTTGAAGAGGGTGCGCAGTTCGGGAGATTCATCGACACGTTCTTCAATAAGCTGGATTTGTGCCGTTAAATGGGGGTGCTTTTGAGTGTATTGGGTCACCCGCATTCGCTGAATGCCTTGCACATGAGCGATCACATTCTTGGATGACTCTGTGGGGCGAAGCACTCGTGAAATTTGAGCGACAGTTCCCATGGAGAACAGATCTGTACCTTCAGGGCTATCGTTTTCTGGGTCCCGCTGACCAACGATACCGATGATCTTGTCTTTGCTCAGGGCTTCTTCGATCAAATGAAGGCTCGATGGGCGGCCAATGGTGAGAGGAACAACCACACCTGGGTAGATCACTGTGTTGCGAAGGGGCAAAATGGGTAGCTCTTCGCGGATCTTGGGCCGCCCTTTTCCTCGCTCACCCCAACCTTTTTTTCCGTTGTCGTCGAAGAATCGCAAACTCTATCCTCACTGTTATCACCGGGTCGATGAACGTTGTTCTAGCGCTTTTCGATATAGAACTTTCGGCGCTTGTACAAGGTTGGTGTCGATCGTTTATTGGAGCGAGAAGGGTCGTAAAGGTGAGGGCGGTATATACGTAGCTTGGGCCTTTTGGAACGCGGATGTAACCGGATCGTATTCGGCAATGGCAGTCGAGTGACTTTTGGTACCATGGGACGGGGCGTACGAGGGGACTTGGGTTGTAGAGGTTTTGGGCTCGTCCCTATCGTGCGAGGGATCGGGGCTGCGGGTATCTGTGTGGTACGCTGTAGGGGGGCAGATGCAGGTGAGCGAGGCTTTGGTGTATCTTGCGTGACAGGCTTTTGATAGGCTGAGATACGCAAGTTGTCAAAGCAAACACGAGAGACCCAGTCGCCAAAAGCAAAGTGCCTGTGTGACTTGCCAAACAACGGCATGGGATCTTGGTATTTTAAGTGGAGTCGGCCATTGATATACCAGAATACGGTGTCGCCCGATCGTATGATCTTCCAATGATAGCGACGGTTTCGAATAGGTCCTCCTCGCTTGATTCGGCGACAGTTGATGCGCATGTTGTTTTCATGCCGCTTTTTGTTTCGAATGTATCGACAGTTGCGATTGTGTTCATCCAAGCGATCAATAATCGACCACTTGTTGCTCCAACCGCCGTGAACCAGGACATAGCCTGTGGCGTGAAACGTTCCATCGTTAAAGAGTTCTACCTTCACATCTCCATCACGGTGATGAGCCCAAGCGTCAAACTCGATGACAACATCGCGAGGTAAATATTTGCGTAAGAATAAAGGCATATTCCGAGCTTGCCAAACGCATAGTTTTCCTTTTTGAGTTTTTGTATCGTATTCGATCTGCCAACGACCGGGGCGTTCTGTAAACCAGGCTTCGCCAAGGGTGGGGCGATCAAAGTTCTCTTGAAAGGGTAAGGGGAGGCTCTGAACATTTGCTGTTTCTTCACAACCTTCACATCCACTCCATGCGAAAAGTCCTACTGCAAAAAGTAGAGGACCCATCCATACATATCGAAACTCTGTCATCCAAAACTATCCTGTGTGAAACCATGAACCTGATTATGAGGGGTAATTAATGCACAACTCTACAAAAGAGTTTTTAGAGTAGCACAAAAAGGCACCTTTGTTATAGGGGCTATGTTGGAGGAGCGACTTCGTGAGGTCTATGGATTGGGGGTGATGGGAGTTTCTTTTTGTGGAGGCAAGGGAGTGGAGTTCTGAGGACGGTTGTTGAGGGATGGAACTTCGGGTGCGGCAGTGGGAGAGATCTTCTTCAGATCATCTTGCTTCGACAACAAATGGTCCATTGCTGTGGTGGCTTTGGTTGTGGTTTGCCAGTCTAGCTTGAGCCGGTATCCCGTGTCATCTTCGATTTGAAGATGTCCCTTTTCCAGATGAAGTCTCACCTCATGAACGCTGGGTTGTTTGGTGTGAACCAACTTCCATTGCTGTTGGGAGGACCGCCATAGTTGACCTTGTTGGTTGAGAATCAGGCTCCCCTGCGACAAAAGTCGGGCAGGTGTTAGCGTTTTTGCTGGTGTCTTCCAAGTCTGGCCGTTATCTTTACTCATGCGAAAATGACGTGGACCTACGATATAGATCGTACCTTTGGGTGTGAGTAAGAGGCTCGGCCCATCGCCGATCATGTTGCGGCATCGTGCTCCTTGGCAACCAAATGTTTCATTCTGTGGGCCGCTAATGTCGTTCATCAGCCCGCTGTCGCAGCGATAGATGCGGTTATCTTGTACCATACAGAACGAATATCGAGGCTTGGCTATGAATGAGCTACCTTGCTTTGTGGTTGGGAGTGCTCTGCCATAAGCTGGAATCCCCACAGCTCGGAGAGGACGCCGTCCAGACAACACATTGTCTACCTTTAAAAATACGAGGCGTGTGGGGGCATTTTTCGTCGGAGTGGTATGGGTCCTTAATCGCGAGGGAGCTGCTGTCTTGGGCGTTGGTGTCGTGTGAGGAAACTGCGATAATCCCGCCTGTTGGGGGGATCTATGCGATGGTGCTGCTGAACCAGCCCCTCGCGTGAGAGGCTTTGTTCGAGCACGGATTGTTGCGGAGATACCAGGTCTTGCCGCAGGTGCAGGTGTTGTCGGTCGAGCTTGTGGTTGGGTCTGCTGAGTCCGTTTGCCGACAGCTGAGCCTGTTTGCTGTCGGTCTGCTCGGGCTTGCTGTCGGTCTGCTCGGGCTTGCCGTGTGGAGGTTGTCGCTACGACAGGCATCGCAACCGTATTTCGGAACACTCCTGTTGTACGAACGCTACGACTTGAGGATGGTTTTGAATGTCCGATCCTGGAGCGCAGCACTGTCACCTTTATTTTGATCGCAGTGGGGCGTGCTGCAAAAGCCTTCGCTTTGGCTTGTGGAGCCAACAACGTGAACTGGGTTTTGTTTTGTTGCTTGGTCGCCGCGTTTAACGGCGTATGTCGCTTCCATTGCAACGTCAATGTTTGACGTATGGTGTCTTTGGCTTTTTGTTGTTCTACCCGTCGGAGATGCCTTAACTGGGAAGTGTGTGAAGCTGCAGAGATCGAGTGGCTCTCTGTCGTGCTGAATTGCGAGAGGGCAGAGGGGCTCGGTCCCCACCACATCCATGCAGCCAAAGAGCCTGTGATGAGCAGTCCCAAGCTGCTCATCGCAGTTTGAGGGACACGGGAGAGAGCTGCGGCATGAGTTATACGATCCCATAGCCCTGTGATGATGGCGAGAATCCAGGCAAAACAGTTGCCTGCGTGCTTTATTAACTTTTGACGAAAGCGATAGAGCCGACCGTTGACAACACCCGGAGATACATCAAGTTTGCTTGCAACCTCGCGCAGTGGTGCGCCGCTGACAAAGTGTTCGTTGAGGAGAGATTGATCGATGCGGTTTTCCTCGGCGAGCTGTTCGATGACACGGAGGTGACGCATCCAGACAACCCGCTGCTCAGGGGTCGGAGAGGGGGCCGCTTGCTCCATACCGGGGGAGTCGTTGGGCAAAAGTAGATCGCGTTTTCGTTGGTAGTAATCATAGATGACATGGCGCAAAATTCCATCGGCATAAGCCTGGAGTGAGTCGATGGCTTGGTTGTCCTGTATCCGCTCCACCAAAACAACCAGTACCTCTTGGACCAAATCCTCAGCGTCAGAGTCGGGCACCTTGCGCTTTGCTCTCTCTCGGAGGCGAATGATGATCTTACGAAGATCGGGGCTTTTTGTTGTTTTCATGACTTCCACACATTCGTATCAAATTTATCACCCAATGGATTTATATGGCACGATATGACAACAGATATCAAGTGCTTTGATCGTTATGGAGTTAAGTTTCTTTTTGTTCCTTCACGTTTCTTGTCAAGGATGGCGCGTTGAGTTAACATAGGTGAGTTGTTATACTCACTTCCACAACGAAAGATAATCCTTTCATTTCACAGCATTTAATCTTTAGTGAAGAGTAGGATCGTAACGTTTCATGAGCAAGCCAAACACAAAAGCAAGCACTGACATTCCTACGGCATGGCGACGGATTGTGATGGAAGAGGATGATGAAGGCAATGTGCGGCCCGTCTCTGTTGAGCCCGTCCATGCTGAGTCCGTTGGTTCTAGTGTGAGCGTCCAGCAGCCTGATGATAGGACCTCTGTGGAAGCTCCTGCGGCCAACCCTTTGGCAGATGGGGCTCCTGAAGAGTGGCAGGATGTCTTTCGCACACAATCCAAGCCCATCCCTGCTCCGCCTTCGAGTATCTCTCTTCAGGAAGAGGCTCCTGATTTTGCAGATAAAACGATGGCTGGGATGTCGTTCCCCGAGTTTTACGAGGGTGATGCAGGGGTTGCGAAGGATGAAGGGGCTGCCGAGGGCGACAACGTCGTTGCAGAGGAGCCAACCCAGCGGCGGGAAGGCGTGTGGGACCAGCACCCAGGGGCTACCTCCCAAAGTCAGGCATTCCCCTTTGCGGCCGCTCCAGCACATGTTCCAACAGCTTCTGCACCTGTCGCACGCCCAGCACTGGTGGTTCCTGAGCCTGATCCTCAGGCGGATCTTTCAGCACCACCCGCAGGGGTGTTGGAGCGACAGGAGGCTTCCTCTGAAGAGGCGACAGTCGCCTCTCTCTATCCGGAAGCGACTCAGGTTTTAACTGCGGAGCAGTCTCGTTCCATCACAGAAG
>JALTMC010000078.1 GCA_027005175.1 Myxococcales bacterium | reverse complement strand
TGTCACCCATTAGGTTATAATTCCCATCTTGTTTTTTTATTTACAGAGTTAATATCTGTAATGTATCTTCTTCTTTGAAGATATAACTATAACGCAGATGGTCGCTTGCACCGATGGACCAAAATTCAACAGAGCAAGTCCCAAACATCCGGTCCAACAAGCCTTCTTTCACAAGTACAGCTGTCACTTTTTCAGCCTGAAAGACAACATCTTTGGTGACAATAAAATGAAAATATTTGGCGAAGCCTGTGGGTTTGATCTCAAAGGAGTTGGCACGCACAAAAACAAAGCCATAGAGTAAGCGCAGGACGCTGCCCAAGAGTGTTACGCCACCGAGCCCAAGCATGACCATCCCAAAGACTTGGGAGGGGGAGAGCTGTTCCCCCTTTTGCAATTGCCCGATGCCCTGTAAAAGCACAACCCCCAAGAACAACAGAGCAAGTCCTGCCATGAACGAGAGCACAGGAACGAGGAGGAGACGCTTGCGACTGATCTCCAAAGACGTTGCAAACGTATCATCGCGTTTTATGACAGGGCGCTTTGGATGTTGCCAGTCTTTGACGGAAGCTCCAGAGGAGGCGGAGCCTGCTGTTTTTTTGGCTTCCTTTTTCCTTTGGGCACGCTCGCGAATCAATTCATCCAGTAAGTCTTTCCAATGCTGCCCATTCTCAACAAAGTCAAATTTGATCTCATGCCCACTCCCCTGACAACTTAAGGACAGATCAGATAGCTTGATCCAGCGTCCAATCAGGCTTTGTGTGAGTGTTGAGTCCGAGAGGTTTTCCATCGGGATGAGGGTCTCCATCACCGTAAAGAAATTTGTTTTTGAAGTGATCGCATCGTCATAGAGGGTGTAACGGCGTCGGCTCATCAACCCGTGAAAATAGATGAGGGATGTGATGGCAGCAACAACAACAAGGGTGAGAAAGGCAAAGGCCTCCCAACCTACAAATAGTTTAAGTTCACCTTTGGCTTTGTCTTCGAGAATCCCTGCGATGAAGCCAAACGAAACAAGTGCACCGATTCCTGCAAAGGCGAGAGTCTGTAGCATCACGCCGCGCTTGGCAGGTTGCTCTCTGTACACTTCCTTTTCACAGGTCAAGGCAAATCCATTCCGGCGAAGCATGTCCAGGACTTGGTTGTATACAGAATCAGGCGCATCAATCGACCTCATATGCACCTCCACATCTGCGCCACCTGCCGCCTGAATATAAATGTGTCCTGTTTGATGAAGTTGGTGCTCCAGAAATGGCTTCTTGCAAATCACATGTGTAATATTCTTGGCAATTAGCTCTTGCTCAAAGCTTGAAAATATCCCACCACCGCGGACGATGAGACGATCGTCCTTAAACAAGAATTCCGATTTTTGATAAGAGTAAGTCAGTCGAACCCAGGAGAAAGACAAGGCTACGGCAGCAATGATCCCAATGCCCGAGAAAATAGAAGGATGAATCGCTCCTCGATACAACACACGAGAAGCCAAATAAACCAGAAGCAACAGCAGTAAGAGGGTCGCTGCCGAAAGTAGCCATGAGAATGGAACAAAGGCTTGGCGATTGGGCTTCAAACTTTGACTCATAGAAGAACCACCTCTTTCATCGCAGGTAGAAGACATACCTGATGGAATGTTGTAGGGTAAATACCAAGGAAAAGAAACACTGTGATGATCGATGTTCAGAGTGGTAGGGGAAGGTCCTGATGTCAAGCTTTTAACTCACCACTCAGGTCTACAGAATTCAGTTTGTGGGTCACGACAGTAGACGTTACTGGTGTGATTCTTGAAATGTTATCCGTCATCCCAAACTACAGAATTTAGTTTGTGGGTCACACGTTGGTTTCTCCCTCAAAAAACGAGAAGAGTGATGGCCAGATCGGTTCAGATCGATACGATGCAACCCGCCCAAGACGCCGATACCATTAAAGCCTGGATACACAACTA
>JALTMC010000077.1 GCA_027005175.1 Myxococcales bacterium | reverse complement strand
GCCAAGTCCTGGAGTATTCCAAAGGGATTTGTCGATAAGAAAGGAACACCACTGTCCGATCATGAGCCTATCGTGGTAGCATTGGATTGGAGTGCTGTGCGTCCCTGAATATACGATGTATGGACATTACGATGTATGGACATGAAATAGAAGCAAGGTCGTTGTCTTTTAAGATGTGCCTGAATGTGGTGGAGTGAGTCATGTATGCAAGCCGAAGATGGATTGATGGAGGATTGTGGCTGTGGTTTATGTGTGGGTTGTGGCTTTGTCTGGCACCGCAACAAGCTGCTGCACAAGCTGATCTTGTCATGAAGACTTGGAGCACCTCCCTGAATACTGCCCGTGGCGCTGGCACCTCGATGACGATCCAGTTCGATGTCTTGAATCGTGGAAATGGGAGTGCAGGAACTTTTGAGGTCTCTTTTTATTATGGAGATAGTTCCTCTTTCCGCACTTTGACAAAGATGGGGACAGCCCAACTGCCTGCTCTGCCACAAGGTACATCAACGGGTAAGCAAACGATCATTGTTACGTTGCCAACTACAGTCGCTTGGGGAGTGCGCTATATCCACTTCTACATCGATCCTGCAAAGAAAATTCCCGAACGCAGTGATACGAACAATTACTCTGGAGTCTCGGCTTTTCCCGCCCGACGCATTACAATTACCGGGCTTCCCGACATTCGAGCCGAAGTACTGCGTGTGCAGCCTGCTTCACAAGTGCCTGGAGGGGTCGTTTCTGTGGCCTACCGCATTTATAATGCCGGCTACTCCCGTGTTACTACATACTTTGATACCCGGTTTTACTATTCTAATAACAACACTCTGGGCAAAGACACATACCTGACTTATTTTCGATTAAACTCATTGAACGCACAGACATACTATCCCACATCGGGAAATGGCGTTGTCAACGTAACGGTCCCATCTTCTGCAAGGCTTGGGCTTGGCTATATCATTATGCATGCTGATTATAGCAATCGAATCGTCAATGAGATTTTGGAAAAAAATAACACCAAAGTGGCAAGCTTTGCTGTGGTTGCCCTGAAGCCTGAACTCTCGATGTCGTTGTTTTCGGCGTCCAGTTCTGTTGCTGGGTACAACAGCTCTCGTGTTGTGACGTTTACGGTGAAAAACAGTGGTGGTGCCAACGCGGGTCCGTTTGAGGTGTCTTTTTATTACGGTCAATCGACCCGTCGAACAGGGTTGTATCTTTTGGCCCGCAAGACCATCAACCGAATTGATCCAGGCAAAGACACGGGACGTCTCGCTGTCACCTTGTTGATGCCAAAAGAAGTGACCATCTACACGCGGTATCTACATTACTTTGTCGATTCTGCTCAAAACGTGAGCGAGGTCAATGAGAGCAACAACCGTGGTTATCGGTCGATCCGTGTGACAGGTTATCCCAACTTACAAGTTTCTGCCTTGACAGCCATCCCTGTCTCCCAGATGCCTGGAGGCGAGATCGATCTCAAGTATACAGTATTTAATACCAGCAAAACAGGAACAACCCGGGCTTATAACACCACGCAACTGCGGTTCTATTACTCGACGGATACGAGCTTCAGTACAAGTCGAGATACCAATCTCGGTGAGGTGACGATTCCCAGAATGAATGCTGCTAGCTCTTACTCTGGCACCTTTCGCGTCAAGTTACCCAAAAATGCGGTGGCTGGGACCCGGTATATCTTTGCTTGGGCTGATATCACAAACCGGTTGCCGGAGCAAAGCAACAATGACAATGGACGAAGAGCCGATATCACGGTTTCTCGGGCGATCGCCGATCTGGAGATGTCGGCCTGGAGTGCCCCCGCCACGACGAATGGTGCAGGAAGCAAGATCGCTATCAGCTACACCGTGCGGAATCTCGGTAATGCTGACGCAGGCAAATGTGTTGTTGCTTTTTACTACAGTGACACCAGCGCATTCAGCGGCATCACACCGTTGACCACTGTTTTATTGTCTGCGTTGCGGGCAGGGCAGACTCTCTCAGGAAAAGTGACTGTGGTCATACCCAACAATGTTTTGCAGGGAAAGAGAACGATTCATTACTGGATCGATACAGAGAAAAAAGTTGCTGAGTTGAACGAGACAAACAACAGAGGCAAACGAAATATTACGATCACAGGCCTACCCAATTTGCAGATCGACACGCTGTCGATTGTTCCAACTCAGCAGATTCCTGGGGGACAAGTGCGTGTGAGCTTTCGGGTTGTCAACAAGGGGGCTTCGCGTGCTGCTGCTAGCACGACCGCACGCTTCTTCTTCTCGACGGATGGAGTGATCACAAAGGGTGATACACCACTCTCAGCCGTGACCGTCTCTCCCTTGAATGTTGGGGAGCTGTATCCAAAGAAGCTCAGTGGTCAAGTGACTGTCACGATCCCCTCTGCTGCTGCCCAAGGCATCGCATACCTGGGAATCTTTGCAGATGAACCCGATTCTATGCGAGAGGGGGTTGAATCCGATAACACCAAAGCTGTGCCTGTCCAACTGGTGGGGAGTGTCCCGGATCTAGAGATGGGGCCATGGAAGCTTAGCAAGACCAATCTTACGGGTGCGGGTGATTCCGTAACTGTCACATTTCAAGTCCGTAACAAAGGCAAGGCAGATGCTGGTCCCTTCACTGTTGCTTTCTACTACGGCGACTCCACTCGTACGACGGGCCTCGTGCTGCTGGGGAGCACAACGATATCGGGCGTAAAAACAGGGGTCTTGAGTTCTGTAACGACCGTGACCGTGACATTGCCAAAGTCGGTCCAACATGGCAAGCGATATATTCATTATGCGATCGATCCCACAGAGCAAGTGGGGGAGGTCACGGAGTTGAACAATCGTGGCTTTACAGAGATGACCCTCGCAGGAAAGCCCAATCTTAAAGTGAGCGTGCTGTCCATTGCCCCATCGCAACAAGTGGCAAGTGGAAAAGTTGCGATCACATACCGTGTTGTCAACGACGGAAAAACTCGCCTCGCCACTCCAACAACCATCAAGTTCTATGACTCGAAAGATGGAACGATCGAGAGTACTGATAATCTCCTGGCAAGTCTCCCCTTGCATACACTCGATGTGGGGGGGAAGTATCCTGCCGCTGGAGATGGTGTTGTGGTTGTCACGATCCCTTCGGGTCTGCGTGCGGGAAGTTCCCGCTTCCTCGGGGCTTTTGTTGACCCTGAACTGCGTGTGTCGGAGAGCATTGAAACAGACAATACCAAGGGGGCCATCCTCTCGATTGTGAGTCACATTGCGGATCTACAAATGTCGTCCTTTTCCATCAAACCTACGACGGTAGGGGGAGCGAACAGCTCTGTTGATGTTGCATTCCGTATCAAAAATACTGGTAACTTGGATGCTGTCTCCTTTGATGTCTCCATCTACTATGGGGATACAAAGGATCCCAAAAACATCGTGAAGTTGGGTTCTGTTGCTGTGCGTCGTGTGGATGCCAAGACCACGGATAGTAAGCGAACCCTCACTGTCAAGCTTCCTGCCAGTGCTCTTCATGGTGATCGGTATTTGCATTTTTGGATCGACTCCAAAGAGGCGATTCGCGAACTTGATGAGCAAAACAATCGCGGCACAGCACCTCTTAAAATCACAGCCCTACCGAACCTACAAGTGTCCAAATTTACGGTCAATACGAACGTCCAAGATCAGGGTCGAGATATCGTTGTCTCTTATCGTTTGTACAATGCAGGTCTGGTTCGAGCAGAGAACTTTAAGGTCTCGGTCTCTTTGAAGAAAGGCTCTTTCACCAAAACTCTGCATTCTTTCTCCCTGAACTTTCTTGATGCTCTTGTCTTTTCTCCCACATCTCTCGATGGCACCATCAAGATTCGCATACCTACTGGAATTCCAGCAGGTGGTCACGATCTCATCCTGGCGGTGGATGCAGAGAATGTGATTAAAGAGTTGTTAGAGACAGACAACCAAAAGAAAATCGGTCTTCTTCTTCGAGCCAACAAGCCAGACTTACTGGCCAAGCAGGTCTCCGTACTGCCAACGAGTCAACAGGTGGGGCGCTCTGTCACGTTGTCCTATACCATTGAAAACTTGTTGGACGTGGCCATACCCTCCGTTCGGGTCGGTCTATACTTCTCCAAAGATGCTCGCTTTGATTCCTCAGATCCACAGGTTCACACCTTTGTTCTGAACAGTATCAAAGGAAAACAAACACGACAAAACAAAGTGACTTTTTCCCTTCCATCCTCTTTGCCTGGTGGAAAAGGTCGTTTGTTTCTGGTTTTGGATGACAACAAAAAAATCGCTGAGTTTGATGAGACGAACAACGAGACCAGCACCGCGTTTGAGGTCTTTGTGGACCGGGATAAAGACAATGTGTTTAGTGACAAAGACTGCAATGACAACGACAAGTCTGTCTATCCGGGAGCTCCCGAGCTTTGTGATGGCAAAGACAACAACTGCAACAACAAGATCGATGACGATCCTCGCTGTGTTTGCAAGTCGTCTGATCCTCCACGTCCCTGTTACTCGGGTGGTCAGGAGTGCTCCAAACAAACCGATGGCTCATACCTTTGCAAAGGTCTTTGCAAACAAGGCAAACAGTCCTGTTCCAAGGGGCAGTGGGGGAGGTGTGTGGGTGAGGTGAAGCCTGCTTCGGAAGTCTGTGATGGCAAAGATAACGATTGTAACGGTAAGACCGATGACACATTGGTGCGTCAGTGTTTCTCTGCTTCCACCGGTTGTACCAAGTCGTCAGACGGGTTTTATCGCTGCAATACTCCATGTCGTGCTGGTCTTCAAAGCTGTACAGGTGGACAATGGGCTTCTTGCTCTGGCGAAATCAAGCCGGTCAAGGAACTCTGTGACGGTGTGGACAATGACTGTGATGGTCAGATCGATAACCAGCCTATCTCCTCCAAGCCGTTGGAGCGAGCATGCCAAAACTCCTGTGGTTCTGGTGTTGAGATTTGTCAAAAAGCGCAGTGGACCTCTTGTTCTGCGCCTTCTTGTGAACCCGGACCTGAGCCGAAGTCTGAAATCACTCCAGACAGTGGACCCTCCGAAGGGGGAGCGACAGAGAACCCTGTCAATCCAGATGCCGATTGTTATAAACTGGGCTGCTCTTCTGGGCAGATCTGTCAAAAAGGTCAGTGTATTAACGATCCTTGTGTCGGCAAGTCTTGTGCCGCAGATGAGTTTTGCCGAGGGGGGACATGTGTCAAGGCTTGTGATTGTCTGAGTTGTCCAAAAGGTAAGATGTGTGTGGACGGCAAGTGTGAGATCGATCCTTGCTCGAATACCACTTGTTCTGGAGGTGAAGTGTGCAATCCTCAGAATGCACAGTGTCGTCCGGACCCCTGCTCCGGTGTCTCTTGTGATGTCGGTCAAGTCTGTGAGGAAGGCAAATGTGTCGATGACCTTTGTTCTTACATCAAATGCCCACAATCACAAACATGCCGTAGAGGACAATGTGTGGGTACTCGTTGTCCTACACCAGAGCCCAACGGTGAATCGAGCAAAGAAAGCAGCGGCTCTGACGGAGCTTCTCCTGAAGATGTCACTTCGGAGGCGTCATCCGAAACGAAATCCAAGGAGCCCAATGGCCCGGATAAGGCCATCACTGGAAGTCCAGAGGGCAATACCGATCTTGCCGCACCGCCCACCGGTTGCTCCTGTCACTTGCCCAGCTCGCCCGGACCTCTGAGTTGGCTGCTGTTGTTGTTTGTTGTGAGCATCTTTCGCAGGCTTCGACGCTCCTCTTAATTCTTTCGGTATCGTTTCGATGTCTTTGGCCCATTCTCTTTAAATACCTTCGTCGTTGTTTGCTAGTGGCTTGGATGTTGTTCTCGTTGGAGGCGTTTGACTGTCGATACATCAGGTGGAGCCCAGACCAAGCTGTGTAAGTAGGAGACAGGCAACCACAAACAACGCGCATGTTCTGTGGGATTCGGGGCTCCTTCGGTCAGCCGAGCTTCGTAGGTGCGTAAGCGGATCACACGGTGGGGGTTGGGATGCCGAACATCTTCAATTAAATTCTCAACCTCAATATGACATCCCAATTCCTCCTCGATCTCTCGACGAAGTGTCGAGCGTGGATCTTCTCCGGGTTCGATCTTTCCACCTGGAAACTCCCAAACTGCCGGGGTTGACATTGTTTGGGAACGCAATGCACAGAGAACCTCTCCGGATGGATTGCGAATCACTGCACCAACCACATCGATTTCTTGTTGCAAGTCTTTTTCCCTTTCCATAGACAATGAGGATTGCTTTGCTTTTCGGGAATATTGTATCATGAACTGGGGTGTCTCACGCAACTCCTCTCTCGTTTTTCCGAAAATATGTGGTAATCTCGATAGTTGTTCTTGTGAATACTATTCATCAAACCAAAAATGGTGTCGACATGAAGATCAAAAACTTGCTGCCTCCCCAAATTCCAGCACCACCTGTAGAGAGTGCGACACAGCGAATATCACAGTTGCCCAACCCTCTTGAGGTGGTCTCATCTGTGCTGACGGGTGAGGCTCCAAGGGGAGCAGAACCCGATCTTTTGGAAGCATTTCAACGTCTGACAGGGACATTGCTTGAAGTGCCAAAGACATTGTTGCAGACAGGCAATGAAAAAGAGATCGCGACCTTTTTGAAGCAGGGGCGGTTTGACCAGCAACAGGTTCTTCAAGATCTTCGCACAGTGTCAAACACTATCTCTCGGATGCCAGTGGGACAAGAGTTGCTTTTGGCCAGTGGTGAAAACGGTGTGGTGTCGTTGTCACCACAAAAAGGTCTGATGGCACAAGGGGAGGTGTTGGATACGGTTGGGAATCAAGGAGGTGGACGTCAACAGTTGAGCGGTCCTCTTGGAGATGCGACTGCTCAGGCGGGCTGGGAGTATCGTTTGGGGCGACAGGCGCAAGGAACAGCTCAGTTGGGGCCTTCTGGCTTGAAAGCGCAAGGGAGTGCTTGGGCTGGAGGGAGAGCCGCGGGAACTGCTGAGGGGCAACTTAACACAGCTCTCGGTCATGCGAACTTTCAGGCCAGGGGAGAGGCGGCTGGACAGGCTTTTGCAAAGGGCCAGGCTACTCTCAATTCGCAGGATGGATTAAAGGCACAAGGAGAGCTTGGTGCTGAGCTGAAAGTCGGGGGGCGTCTCAATGCGAATGTTCAAAATGCGTTGTTGCAAAGCAACACACAAATCGATGCAGGAGCTAGCCTGGGAGTGAAAGGTAGGGGTAATATTCAGGCAGACCTCACGGGAATTCAGGGAAAAGGCAACGTTGGGGCCCAGGCGATGGTTGGGGTCCAGGCTCAAAACCAAACTCGCTCGATTGGTCTTGAAGTTGGTGGTGAAAGGCTTGATGTTAACTCCAACGTCAAAGCAACCGCTATCGCAGGGGCCAAAGCTGGGGCGGAAGTGGATGTGGCTGCGACCATCGTTCCTCCTCGTGCAGGTGTTGAGGCTGAAGCCGGTGCCTTTGCAGGTGCCAAAGCAGGGGTGGAAGGGAAGATGGGGCTCGGTGACTTTGTTTCTGTGAAAGGCAAAGTGGAAGGTTGGGCTGGAGCAGGTGCTCAGGCCGGATTGATCGCCGGCCTTAAGGACGGTAAACTGCGTTTCGGCTTTCATGCTGGAGCAGCTGTTGAGGTGGGGGGAGGCTTCAAATGGTCTGTTGAGGTTGATGTTCAAAAGATCGCCAAAGCCATGGTCGGGGGCTCTCTTCAAGTCGCAGAGCGCGGGTTGGAGTTTGCCCTCAACCCTCTTGGTGCCGCTGAGAGGACCATCCGTGATGTCAGCAGTGTTTTGACACAGGACAAGCCCGGCACAGTGAGCCTTGGCTCGAAGTCTTCACCGCTGCCCTTGTCACAGATCTTGACCCCTCTTTTGGGACAGACAGACATTCAAAAACGCGCCGCTGAGACAGTACAAAGTGCCGTGACCGATCTCTTAGGGCCTGACAAGGCACAGGCGAAGGCCACATGACCACGAAAACGGAACGAATCGAAGCCGAGGGAAAGGGCACGAAAGTGGAACGA
>JALTMC010000076.1 GCA_027005175.1 Myxococcales bacterium | reverse complement strand
AGATTGGATTTGGCTTTGTGATTGACGGGCAACGCAACCAACTGGAAGGTAGCTTGCGTTGGACTTTTTTGAATTTTTTTGGTGGTTTTCGAGAGTTGGACTTGCAGTTTAGTCCAGGTTGGGCGTTTTTGCCTGATATCATTCGGCGATTTGACAATGGACCTGAAATTACGGGCTCTGCGACCTTTAAACAGCCTATTTTTATGGACAGAAAAGCAGAGTTGGGGCTTCGTATCTTGTACCGTCGGGCTGAGGTGATCGGCTCAGCTGACTTTCAGACCATCACTCCCTCCATTTGGTTCAGTCGTCCGATTTGGGGAAAGCTCACTGGGAGGATCAGTTACAATCTGGAAATCGCGTTTGGCGTTCAAAATCCACTGACCTTGGAGCGTGAGAATTATGTCTTAAGCTATCTGGAACAACAGATCGCCCTGGATCTACGCGACAATCCTGTTATACCCACCCAGGGGATTTACTTTTCCCTCACAACGCAGCAAGCTTTTGGAGGAACCTTTACTTATTTTAAAGCACAGGCCGATTTTCGATTTTATATACCCCTTCCTTTTCACAAGAATTTTCGACCTGTTATTGCAGGTCGGTTCTTGTATGGTGTGATGTTCTCTGGCCGAAACGAGGAGCAAGCAGGGAAAGAGAATCTGGCTTATTCTCTCGCTGAGATCTTGCGACAGAGTCCGTTGACACAGCGATTTTTCTCTGGGGGAGCAAACAGTGTGAGAGGCTGGACAGCGCGTTATCTGGGGCCGCTGACTTGTAGGATTCAGGAGAAACTGCGGCGTCTGGAGCGGCAGGCTGGGGTTGTGGAAGTCGGAGGGCGAAGAACAACTGTGATTCGAACCATTCGACAAGATACGCAGCGTGCTGTTCCTGTTGAGCCTGAGCGTGTACAAAAAACGGCAAAGCAGTTGGTAGACAAGGTGACTCTGATTGGTAACTCATGTCGCGCTGCTGCGGCGCGTGTGCAAGAGGCTCGCTTTCAAGATTTGGCTTCTCGGAATACGGGTCTACCTCAGGATGGTTCTCCTGGGGTTGTGTTGCTACCCACAGGACAGCAACTTCAAGTGGTTCCAATTGGGGGGCAACAGATTATGGAGGCTGCTTTTGAATTGAGGATCCCGTTGTCTTTTCTTCTTGCCAATCTGAAGATGGTTCTTTTTGTTGATGCTGGGGCTGTCCAGGTGAAGGCACAGTTTCTCGATGCGCGTGAGTTGCTCCCCAGCATCAGTCTCGGAGGAGGTTTTCGTTATTATATTGCTCGAATTGGCGCATTGCGCCTTGACTTGGCTGCACGGGTTAACCCTGATGCTACACGTTATCCCTTGCAACAGGGGTGGCAGTTTCACTTTTCTTTTGGTGAAGCGTTTTAGGGATTGGGGCTTGCAGAGGAGAGTTCTTTGGCCTACAAAGAGTGCTCCATCTCTTGACTCTTTAGATGATACTTCCCATTTCTCAATGGGTGGTTCAATCACTTGCACTATGTCGATGCCACAAAAAGGATGTTAGATGCTATATATCGATGCCGCGAAAAGGAGAATGCGGATGCTACTTCGCTCAAATGTTGTGTGGATGCTTGGATGCTGTGGTTTGCTGGTTGTTGGTTCTTCTGAGGGAGTAGCGCAAGCGGCTCCCTCTCCTGCAAAAGCACGAACGGTGACGGCAGCTGTCAAGGCTCGCCCCAAGCCTACTCAAAAGGCCAAGGCAAAGGGCAAGAAGAAGCTGTCTGCCTATGACAAGGAGAAAGCTTCCTTACGTTTGTGGCGTGATCGCCTGGCGAAAGAACTGAACCGTTATTGGGCCATGTTTCAAAAGCGCAAGCCACCTCGTGTGTATTATGCGATGTTTGCAATGCAGAGAGCACGAAATGTGATGGTTGCTGCTCGGGATGGTGTCATCTTACGTACCTCGGACCAGCGTAAAAATCCACGGCATAAGCTGTTTGTGTCGCTTCGTGTGGGGAGTCATAAACTCGACAGCACCGGGCAAGAAGGGTATGACTGGAAAGCCTTTAAAAACTTTTTGACTGTGCGCGGAAATTTGACCTCAAAGCCGACATTGCCAATGCTTCGGAAGCTCCTCTGGAAGATGACAGACTCCAAGTTCAAACGCTCGATGGCTCGCTATCATCGCAAGCGGTATGTTCGTAGTCTCAAAGTTGAGGTCAAAGACAAAAGCGGTGACTTCAGCAAAGAGGACGCTGTCTTTTTAGAGCAATTTCCCCCCACCTTGACATTCAACAAAAAGAAGTGGTCTGACATCGCTCGTCGGGTGTCCAGGTTCTCTTTGAAAAATCTGCGTGTGGTTCGGTCGGGAATTACGATCTCTGCTTCTCAGGATATCCGTATTATGGTGGACAGCAACGGAACTCGCATCATTCGACACAAAACACTGTACCGATACTCCATCCAGATCGCTTATCTCTCTCCAAAGAAGAATGAGCTTCTGTCCAACTATCGACTGGCTTATTACGATACAGAGTCGAAGTTACCCAACGAGAAACAACTTGTACAGTTGGTAAAACAAACGATGAAAGAACTGGTGAATCAGGGGAATGCTCCGGAAGGTGATCCTGTGGAAGCTCCTGCCATCTTGCTGCCGGATGTTGCCGGCGTTTTGTTTCACGAGGCTCTGGGGCACCGTCTGGAGGCCCAGCGATTTGTAAAAGAGAGTGATGGCCGCACGTTTCGTCGTAAACTCGGCAAGAAAGTGATTCCTCGGTTTCTCTCTTTGCTGGACGATCCGACCCTTGAGCAGTGGGGAGATACTCCATTAAACGGGCACTATCTTGTAGACGACCAAGGTGTTTTGAGTCGGCGTGTCACCTTGATTAAAGATGGTATCTTGCGCGGCTTCTTGATGTCGCGTAAACCCGTCGATAAAATCAAGCACTCTAGTGGTCATGGGCGAGCCTTTTTTGGCCGCACTCCTGTCAGCCGCATGGGAACGCTCAGAGTTGTAAGTAAACGCGAGTTTCCGATGAAGACCTTGCGTAAGATGCTCATCGCGGAAGCCAAACGTCAAGGCAAACCCTATGCCTTTATTATTAACCGCGCTTCCGGTGGATACACTCATACCGGAACCTATGCGATCCAGTCCTTCAAAAATCGACCCAAAGTGGTGATTCGTATCGATGTCAAAACAGGGAAAGAAACGTTTGTAAAGGGACTCGAAATCATCGGAACTCCCCTGACAGTCGTCAATAATATCATGGCTACCGGCAGTGATTATGGAGTCTTCAACGGGTATTGTGGTGCCGAATCTGGGTGGGTCCCCGTCTCTGCTATCGCACCAAGCTTGTTGCTGAAAACGGTAGAATTGCAGCGGATTCGTATCGCACAGAAGAAGTTCTATCAACTCACCCCTCCGGCTGGACTGGGATCCCCCACGAAAAAAATAACAAAAAAGACAGCAGCGGAGCCCACGAAAACAGTCGGAAAGAAAACGACAGCAGTTGCGAAACCTGGGAAGGCAGCGAAGGTAGTTGCCAAGAAAGCGGCAGTTGCGAAACCTGTGAAGGCAGCGAAGGCAGCGAAAGTTGTTGCGAAGAAGCCTGTGGTACGCCGTGTGGTTCCAGTACCTGCTCGACCGGCCCCTCGGTCGAGGTAACTTTCGTTATATACGAGGCTTTGTGTTATGTTTCGCTTGGGTTTGTTATTCATCACTGTCACCTGGGTAGAGTTGGTGCTCTTGGCTCAAGTGGCACGCTTGATCAAGTGGGGTCCGACCTTTCTGTTGATCCTCTTTACAGGATTTCTGGGGGCATATCTCACCCGTCAGCAAGGCTTTAAGGTGTTGCGTGATATCTCTGTTGCGCTGCAACGAGGGGAGATGCCTGCACGTGAGATTCTTCATGGTGTGTGTATCTTGTTGGCAGGTGCTTTGTTGGTCACTCCTGGTCTGCTTACTGATCTCTTTGGATTTTGTCTCCTTATCCCTGCCTTTCGCAGTGGGATGTTGGCTTTGTTTCAGAGTCGCATTGAGAGTTGGATTGCGAGGAATGCAGTGGTGGTGCAATATCCTCCACCGGGTGGTCATTCCTATGGTGCCGTCTATGAAGCAGAAGTCTCTGACACGGGTCGATATGATGATGATGAAAATATATTTGATGCAGAAGTCATCTCCTCGAAGAAGATAAAATAGCCAAAACGAGAAGGAACAGTCCATGTCTGGTAATCCTGCGGCAGAGCGTGAAGAGAGATTTGGTGCATTTCTGGTGCAACAGATCGATACCCACGAGTTATCGAAGTCGTTTTTGGAGCAACTTCGCCATGATTTCTCCGACGGCCACTATCGCTTTGAGGCAGTGGCTGAGTTAAAGAATATGCAGTTTCTTCGCAATGTCGTATCTTGGATCGCGATGGAGTTTCTTTCTGTGGAAGAGCAGGCAGCCAGTGATATGAAGTTGGTTTTTGAAGAGGCAGCCTCTAACATTGTGCGCCATTCCTACCAATCCGAGGGAGCCAAGTGGTTTGGATTTTCACTGTATCGCGATGGAGATCAGGTTGTTTTTGAACTCTGTGACCGGGGGGTTGGCGGCAACAATCCTGAACTCCCTGCAAAATGGGCAGAGATCTCCAAAGAAGGACGACCTCCTCTCCAGCATCGTGGTGGCCTCGGTTTATACCTGATCGCTCGAATAATGGATGAACTGGAGTATCATCCCGGTGGGGAGATCAATCGACTTGTGATGAGGAAAACATGCTAGGTGTTCTACGATCCCGAACGTTCCACGTTGGTCATAGATACAGAACGAAAAAAGGAAATAGAGATGGATAAGCTGGATATTCAATGGGGACAGCAGGGATATATCACATACTTGGTGCTCTCTGGTTCTTTGGATTCTGATACATCGGATCTTTTTGACCAGACTGTGACGAAATTTATCGAAGCAGGTCATCGCAAGATGGTGGTGGATCTCGGTGGTTTAAAGTATCTGAGCAGTGCTGGTATCGGTGTTTTGGTGGGAAGTGCCAATGAACTGCGCGAAAACGACGGTGACCTCAAGCTCTCTGCCGTTCCCGAAAATATTCGCCGCGTACTCGATATGCTTGCCCTCCTCGACTTCTTTGAAGCCTTCCCCTCCTGCCAAGCCGGAATCGATAGCTATTAAGGGAAGGATGACTTTTCCAACTCGTGGCTCATGACAGAAACGTTCTCACTGGCAAATACCTTGTTGACAGGTGGGAGGGCCACCTTGAGGTGGGTTGGGGCATTTGTTGCCGCAGATGTCGCAGTTGTTGGGGTCCGTTCGCAGGTCTACGCATTTGTTTGGGCAGGGATACAAGCCCAGAGGACACTGGCAGAAGCGGTTGCAGGAAGCACCAACAGGGCAGCGATTGTTACAGGTGACACAATGAAGTGTGCTGGAGGCAGGATAACACTTGCCTGTACAACATAGTCCGTTGCATACCTTACTACATGTGCCACAGTGTATGAGGCTGCTCTGGAGATCAAAGCATCTTCCATTGCATAGCGTCAAAGGCGCGGGACATCCGGCTGTACAGACACCGTTGACACACTTTTGTTTGCCATCAGGACAGCGGTTGTTACAGGAGCCACATTGTTGCCAGTCACTTTGTGTATCGACGCAGACACCGCTGCAAGCGGTTTGTCCTGTGGGGCAGGAACACTGTCCTGCGATACAACGTTGTCCTCTGCTCTGACAGGCTTGGTTGCATCCTCCACAATGCAACAAGTTGTTTTGGGTGTTGACGCAGACACCATTGCACAACAACAGCGAGGTGTTTGTGCATTTTTTTACGGGGCATCCCCAGAACCGGATGGATTGGTCGTCGGAGCCGGATGCCAGAGCTTTTCCGTCGGGAGAAAAGGCGATGGCCTGGACCCAGTCTGAGTGTCCAAACATCGTGCCCAACGGTCTCCCTGTGCTGACGTCCCATAAGCGAATATTTTTGTCGTTTGAGACGGAGGAAAGAATCATTCCATCGGGAGAGAAGACAACCCGATTGACTGTGGATTGATGGCCTTTGAGGGTTCGAAGAAGCACACCTGTCGCTGTATTCCATAGTTTGACTGTATCGTCCGAGGAGGATGTGGCGAGAAGCTTGCTGTTGGGTGAGAAGGCAACAGAGGTGACGCCTGCTTTGTGCCCCGCCAGTACATGCAGTGACTTTCCCTGTGGGAGAGACCACAAGGTGGCTACCAGACCCGATGCTGTCGCAAGCATCTTACCGTTGGGTGCAAAGGCTACTCCGAGGACTCCTGCGGTCTGGGTTGGGAGCGGGGTCGGGAACTTACCTCCTCGAAATAGCCAGACTCTGGCTGTTTTGTCGAGAGAGGCTGTCGCAAGTAATCTACCATCGGGCGAAAAATCGATATCACGTACACCATTGTTGTGGGTTCGTAGGGTGTACAGTGTTTGTCCTGTTGTTGTATTGGAGATCACAACCGTTTTATCGATGGACGCGGTGGCAAGGAGCTGACTGTTGGGTGAAAAAACCACCGCAGTGACGGCTTGTTTGTGAACGGCTGACGTTCGGAGTAGTTGGAGCGACGGCCACTCCCATAATTTTACAGTTTTGTCGATGGATGCGGTCGCTACGTATTTACCGTTGGGTGAGAAAGCAAGGTCTGTGATGGCGTCACGTTGGGCTTGGGGCAACAGGCTTGGTGAGAGGAGTTGAACAATCCGGTTGGGCAGACAACGGGCACAGCTTTCGTCGGATTTGCCGTTACAATCGTCGTCAATGCCATTGCCACAGTACTCTTGTGAAGCTGCTGGGAGAGGCTTGCATGGGAGAGGCTTGCCCCTGTCACATGCGGGAACTGTGTTGGAGCAACCTCCCACTCCGCAGGATATGGTTCCCAAACCATCGTCGATCTTGCCGTTGCAGTCGTCATCTTTGTTGTTGCAGACCTCTTGTTGTGAGCCGGGTGCGGTGCATCCTTCCCACTTCCCTTGGTTGCATGTTTCGATACCACCACCACAGCTTGTACGACAAGGACGAGTGACATTTTCATCGATGGAGCCGTCACAATCGTCATCTTTTTTGTTGCATATCTCGGTCTCAGGAGGCGTCGCAGTACAACCGACCCAGACCCCTTGTTTGCAGGTCTCCTGGCCCTGGCCGCAGATCGTGCTGCATGTTCGGGGTGGGATACCATCGTCGATGGTTCCATTGCAGTTATCGTCTTTTCCGTTGCAGATCTCGACCGCTGCTTTTACTTGACCGACGCATTGGGAAGACCACTTGCCGTTGGTGCAGGTCTGGGTTCCGGCTTTGCATTCTCCTTCATTGTGTCCGCAGACCCGGACCTTGCCATCTTGACATTTGCAACCTTCATCGACGTTTCCATCGCAATTATCGTCCTTTCCATTGCATACTTCTTTGGAGCTACTGGGGGGACGGCAGTTTGTCCACTTGCCTGCTTTGCAAGCTTGTGTGCCTCGTGATTGGCATGGTGTGGTACAAGAGCGCACAGGGATGTTGTCATCAACGGTGCCATTGCAATTGTCGTCTTTTCCGTTGCAGATCTCGCGAGTTGGCTTGACTTCCTCTGCACACCCAGCACGCCATTTGCCAACGAAACAGACTTGCACACCGTCCTTGCAAGCTCCTATCATTCGAGTCGCTGGAAATCCTGTATAGCAAGCTCGTTTTTGGCTACCTTGGCAAGGACACCCTTCGTCGACGATCCCGTCGCAGTCATCGTCTTTTTGATTGCCACACTTTTCTTTTATGGGAGGGGGAATGCTGCATGGACCCCAGGTGCCGTTGCGGCAGAGTTGTTTACCAACACCGCAAGCATTTTGGCAGACCTGGGGCTGCACTTCCTCATCAACTTTGCCATCGCAGTCATCGTCATCGTTGTTGCATCTTTCGGGTTGGGGGACTGTGACTTGGTTGCAGACCTGCGACCACTTTCCTGCGACACACGTTTGCACACCGGCAGCACAATTGCCCACACCCAATGGGTGGGCAGGGCCTGTATAGCACTGTCGAATTTGTTGGTCTTTGCATGGAC
>JALTMC010000075.1:5016-8012 GCA_027005175.1 Myxococcales bacterium | reverse complement strand
GACAAAGAAGTCGCAGAGTTGGCGCGAACAATGGGGCTATCACGTGGTATTACCGGGTATATCTATCACACTGTTCCAATGGTATTGTATGCATGGTATCGTCATTTTGGAGACTACCAAGCCACGGTAACTTCGGTGATGTCTTGTGGTGGTGATACAGATACAACGGGAGCGATTGCAGGAGCCCTGGCTGGAGCAGTCACTGGAATAGAGGGAATTCCAGAAAGCTGGCTTACCAATCTACATGACTGGCCACACAATCCAACTTTTTTAAGAAAGCTAGCCAAACGCTTAACGCAGGTAGTGAACGAGCAGAAACCTGGCCAGCCATTAAGGACGCCCTGGCCACTTATTTTATTGCGAAATCTCGGATTCACTATCATTGTTCTTGCCCATGGATTTCGTCGATTATTCCCACCCTACTAGCAACATTCCAAGAGCTGGAAAGAAACATAAAGCAAGAAAGAAAGAACCATCGCAACATGACAAGGAGTCCTAGCAGGTTCATCAAATCCAAGATCTGTGTTATCTATGTTCTTTCGTGTGTTTTGTATCTTTGTATTGAGTTAAGTTGAGATGGGTCGATGAACCGACATAACCTACTTGCAGCCGATCATCCCTTTTTGCAAAGACTCCCATGGCTCCTTCGTGCTTGTGGAGTGGTTGGTGTCATACTGTGCATCCACAGTTGGCTACCTGGATGTGGAACAACGCCAGGCAGTGGCAGCAACCTTTTGCCTGGTGGAGAGAACAGCATAAGTGTTTTGTACGATGAAGAGCCTGCGTCGCAAGAGAAACAGGCGCACAAGGAGCCCACTGGAGCTGGGAAAGAGCCAGTGACTCCGGGAAAAGAGCCCACTGTAAGTGAGCCACCTGTTAGCCGAGAAGCCCCTGTCACTCCAGACAGTGGAGTACTTCCAGAGAAGCCAGAGAAGGAGGCCCCTACCACCTGTTGTGATACATCAGAGCCTCCTCCGGAGCGTCGTCAGCCACCGGAAGGCACAACATCTTTCAAGTCTTGGATTGGAGGTCCCTGCAACAAAACCTCCGACTGCAACTATGCCAAGGCGGTCTGCTTGTTGGCGACGAATGGTTATCCAGGAGGCAGTTGTAGCTATCCTTGCACTCGTTTGTGTCCCGACCTTACAGGCAAGGCACAAACATTCTGTGTGGACTTGAAAGGGAAGATCGCAGGAAATGGCGGCTGTATCTCCCGTTGTGACTATACCCTCTTTCCCCAGGGAGGATGTCGCAAAGGATACTATTGTACGCAAGGTACCCGCTTCAACGAGCCCAACAAGAAGACAAATGTATGCCTCCCTGGCTCTGCACCAACACCAACGGGAACATGCTATAAAAAACTCCAGCAAATGGGGGTTCAATTTATCAAACGCAGCAATCCTCGAAGCAAGCCCAAAGGTTATCCCAACCTGACTTGCTCTGTGGTAGATGCTCTCTCTCTTCAACCTCCAGTGCTCGGTGTGGACTGGGTGAGCGGCTCGAACAAGAGGATCGGAATGTTCATGCGATGTGAACTTGCTCTGGCCATCGTAAAACTGAGTAAGTACCTCAAGAAAAGAGGCATCAAGAAAGTCCGTCATTACGGTACATACAACTGTCGTACGATCCGTACAGACAGCGGAACCAAGGCTGTTATAAGTCAACATGGGCTGGGCTATGCGATCGACCTAGCTGCCTTTTGGGACACCAACAACCAAGAGTATAGTATTGTCAAGCATTGGGACCACAGCACCACTTGGTTTAACAGCAAGAAACAAATGGGCTGTTGGTCCAAGAACTTTAATAGCCCCCAGGCCAAAGTCTTGTACGACATTGGCTGTGATATGTGGAAACAACGTATATTTCGTTTAATTCTCACCCCCAACTACAACAAAACTCATGACAGTCATTTTCACGTCGACTTCAGCAGCTCGGGTCGCATCCTTACAACATCTCCTGGATACATAGGCCCACAATCAGCGCATGAGCACCCATAAGGGCTTGCGATGCAACCGGCTCACACCGTATAAAAGCCCCATAATCTCCAAGAGAACATCGACACTGTGTACTTAATCTCCAAGGGAACATCGACACTGTGTACTGTTAGCGCGACCATGCTCAGCACGGAATGCAGCCCACCGTATGAAAGACCCACTGTCTCCGAGGGCGCAGCCTCAATCAAGAAGGGGCTTGCGATGTAGTCGGCTCACACCGTATGATATGATCCTTTGCACATTCACAGTGTGCTATTTATTCACACTCCTGAAACACCAAGAGAGACAACCAAAGGGGCAGAGATCGATGTTTGTAGCGAAACGCTCATGGAGCTGGGTAGGCCTGTTGGCTGCGATGTTGCTTTGTACCTGGAGTACCTCTGAAGCATCGACGGACAACATCAAGCTTGGCAACGCAAAGAGAAAGAAACTGTTTTCACCGGCTCATAGCTTTGCACGGAAGTACCCGAAACCTTTCAGGTCATTGCCCTTACAGACACGACTCGACCTGCTCAGTGGAAAAACTAAGGTATATATCAAGTATCGCAAGAATGAGTTGGGTAAGAAAAAGGTCGTGACCTTAACACAGATTATTATCCGAAGACCAGTCAAGCAGACCTACCAGGGAATGGCTGACTTCCAAAACACACACAAGTTCATGCCCCGCATGTATTATTCAAAGCTGATCAAAGAACTCGGTGGAAATACCTATCATGTGTTGCGAAAGATAAAGGTAGCCTGGATCAAGATTAAAATGAATATTAGGATTCGCCTCAGGCCACACAAACGCTTTGAATTTGCCTTGATGCGTCATCTTAAAAATGACATCCGAGACACTGAAGGTGCGTTGACCTTTGAGCCTGTTCTCAAAGGGAAATATACCTTTGTCACGTACCGTCTCTACTCCGACTCCGGTCGATGGATCCCAGGATTCATCAAAAACCCCTTACTCAAACGCGACCTCCCTGGCGTCCTCAAAGCTCTCCGCAAACGCGTCGAAAG
>JALTMC010000075.1:0-5006 GCA_027005175.1 Myxococcales bacterium | reverse complement strand
CTTTGTTCCATGGATTTCCACAAGCGTGTCGAAAGCGGATTCAAATGGAAAAAGAAAAAATAAGTTAATGTTTCTTTGTTCCATGGAGTCGCTTCCACCAGAGAGGTTGCTTCTGGAGATTTTTGGCGAACCAAGCGAGGATGGTGTTGGTCCAGAGGATGCGCTTTTTGTAATTGAGGATCCAGTGGTTTGATTTGTGAAAAAGAACAAGCTCGACGGGACGTTTGAGCAAGCGGAGAGCGGTATACATCTGGTAACTTTCAGAGGGAGGGACGTTGGTGTCGGAGTCACCATGAATCAGCAACAAGGGCGTTTTGACCTTGTGGGCTGAAAACAGAGGACTCTGTTTGATATAGAATTTAGGGTGGCTCCAGGGATACTTTTTGGCCGTTGCTACCGCACTGTAGAGATAGCCCCAGAAACCGGCTCCCCAGTAACTTGTAATGTTGCTAATACCTGCGTGGCTAATGGCGGCAGCAAACATAGTGGTGCGAGTGACCAGATACATCGTCATAAACCCACCGTAGCTTGCACCGATGCAACCGACTCGTTTGGCGTCTACAAAGGGATGGGTTGCCAGCATCTGGCTGGTGGCATGAATGATCTCATCTGCGACACGGGAGCCCCATTCATTGACATGGCGGGCAGCGTGGCGTTGGCCAAAACCAATGGCCCCACTGGGTTGCAGTACATAGACAACAAAACCGTGAGCTGCCCACAGTTGGAAAGGATAGCGACCGTCAAAGTATCGAGTAATAGGAAATGTCCCACCATAGTAGTAGACAATCATCGGATATTTTTTACGGGGATCAAATCCGGGCGGATAGTAGATACGCCCTTGAATCCGAGCACCTTTCAGGCTGTATGTTGTCCAGTCTTTGACCTTCGCAAGATGAAGCCGCGATAACCAATCATCGGCAGGAGCATAGAGAATACGCGGTACGGGTTTCCACAAATCAAGAGTATACAAACGACCGGGAAAATTAAGACCACTACCCACATAAACGATGTTGGAGCTATTGCGAGCATACTGCACACGCAGCGCCATATCGATATGCGTAGGGATCTGTTGAATCACACCTGATTTTACATTGTATCGGTACAGTTGGTAGCGTGTTCGGTTCAACGCGGTTATGTAGATATGACCATCAAGAGGATGCCAGTATGCGTTGCGTAAACTAGGAGCGAAGCGTTTTGTGATCGCCTCCACCTCCCGCCGCTCCAGATCATAAAGATACGCTTCTGTTTCGTACTGGTTCGCCATGGCGTCCAAAGGAAGATCCGGACCGTGACCCAGCTTTCCAAACAACGAAGGCCCTCCCTGAATCAGCAGTTTCTTCCCATTGGGTGAATACATCGCACCTTTAAACCAATGCAGATTCTTCAGCAGGATCTTCACCTTCATGGTCTCCAGATTCAGCTCAAACAAAGTGCTCTTGGAGAAAGGACGCTCCGAATAATCGTGTACATTTCGAGAAAAGAGAAGACGCTTGCTGTCGGGGCTGATCGCAAGACTGTTTGTGCTCCACTCTCCAGCGGTCAGGCGGATGTTTGTCGCACCATCCACAGTGACAGCGTGCAAAAAGGTGCGAATGCGATACCAGGGCCAGCGATCGCCCATACCACGCAGTCTCTTTGCGCCTGTCTTTTCATTCTTGGTGGGCTTGGCCTTGTAGGTCGTTCCATAGACCAAAAATCGACTGTTGGGAGCCCAGGTATGAAAGCGCAGCTTCGAGATCCGAGAGAGCAAAGCTCTGACCTTTCCCGACGCCCGATTCACGACCCACAATGTCCCCTTTTTCCGGCTGTATGTTGCAAAGCTATAATAGCGGCCATTGGGTGACCACTGAAGACCGTACATCCCGCGATGCGGACGAGAAGAGAAGAGAAGCTTCCCATCGCGAACACGTCGAAGCTCCAACCAGTGAGTTGTCTTTCCTGCCGGACTTACCTGCCGCATCCGAACAACCACCTCCTGCCCGTTGGGGGAGAGAGAGAGTCCCGCGATCTTCTTTCGGTTGAGCATAAACCGCACAGAGTGTCGCTCTCTTGGCTTTCGCCCAGGCATAACGATCGACCGAATATCACCCTTACCTTTGTTGCTCAAGCTACCTTTCACAGACCAGTCTCCCCGACAAGCCGGATCAAACAGCGTCTTCACCACCAACAGATGTACACCTGGATTCAAACGCAGCGTTGCACGAGCAGATCCCGGCCCACGTTTGCGTGGTTTACGCGCCACTGCTGCCCCCCCCCGACTCAAACTCTGTTGCGCGATGGTCTTCGCCTGCTGCTGGATGATCTTGTTTTGCTGCTCCAACAACGTTGTCAAACGAAGCAACAAAGCATTTTGTGCCTTGCCTCTAACAACCTTTGAGACTTTCTTCGCACCTTCTCTGTTAGCTTTCACAGCCTGCTTCACTGTGGCCTTCTTCTCTCCCGCTTGACGCTTTGTTTTCTTCTTTCCTTTCAGAAACGAAGAACAACCTGCTTTTGTAGCCACAACACGACCATCCAAAAAGACCCGAAGCCGATGATGAGACTGAAGAGCCAGGCCAACTTCCACATAATGCTTTGCATGAAGGTACGTTGCCAGATAGGCAACGTGTGCCTTTTTGCGATGACCACCGAAAGAACCATTGTGCTTCTTCCAGGTCAGATGCTTTGACAGAAACCAAGTACGCTGCTCTCCAACCTTCGGCCACAACCGATTCACCTCCAAATGCCGCTGTTTTAGAAAGTGAGACAACGTATACTTGCCTGCCTTATGCTTGTGAAACGCCGGCAGCCAGACCCGCGCTGGACCCAACGCTAACCACTCCTTCAACCATCGCTTCGTCGATGCAACTTTCTTCGCCTTCTTCTTGGCCTTGATCGCTTTCTTTGCCTTCTTCTTGGCCTTGATCGCTTTCTTTGCCTTCTTTGTAGGAAGAAGCTCCTGCGGTACAGGTGCCGACCGCCTCTTTACAGAAGGCTTTGTTCGAGTGGTCGGTTGTGTTCGAGCAACTGGTTTGCTCGTTTTGACTTTCACTTTCTTCGTTGCACCGACAGCTGGCTTTGCGTGTTCCTTCGCACGAGCAACTGGCTTTCTTCGAGCAGTTGGTGCTTTTGCCTGGATGGACTTATCTTTCTTTGATACACTTCGACGCTGGGGAGGAGTGGTATCGGCGTGGGCAGACACTGTCATGCAGAATGGTAGCAAAAGAAACCAGGAGCGTTGCCAAAAAGACGAATGTATTGGAAGTTGGAACAAGTTGAGAGTAGGCTGGATCGGCAACAAAGAAGACAGTTGCCAAAAAGACGAACGTATTGGAAGTTGGAGCAGATTGAAGAACCGCAGCATAGGTATTCCCTCCTGTCATAGCCTGAAAAAGTAGAGGGCTATAGCTTTATGGGAACTTTGTTATTTTTGCAACAGCCGAAAGAAAATTAGGAAGAGGGAGGCTCTGTGTCAGTTTGATTTTCGGGGGGGATATCGCGAAGTTCAACCAGTTGAGGAGTTAACGTTGGTACAACAAGAGGGCTATCTATGGTTTGGATATCTTTGAGTTGAACGTCGCGTACAAATCGCAGGAAGAGAAAGGCACCGATTGCGATCACAAGATAACAGGTCAACAATCGCCACAGCACAACATAGCTGCTGACCAATGACATAGGGCCAAGGTGTTGAAAGAATAAGTACCCACCTCCTTCAGCCAGGCCACTGGCACCGGGTGTCGGAGCAAAAGCAATCAAAAAGTAGTAAAGAAAAGAGTAATACCAAGCCTGACTGGAGGAGATCTCAAAACCGAGAGCAAACAACAGAGTGACAGAGATGGCAAAGACAAAAAAGAGGTTGAGGCATGTGGTAAAGATGGCCAAAAAGATCGCCCAGAATCCGGAAGCACCAAAGGTCGCAAAAGCCTGTAGAGTGGTGTTGAAGCCCTGCTCCATTCGCTGAAGTCGATCCACAGGATGGTTGCGATGGAGAGCAAAGGCCCGCATTTTTTCAAACAGAAATGCGTTCCAACGGGAAGCCACCTTGGGGCGAAAGATGATGACCAACAACAGCACGAGAAGGAGGCTAATAAAGCCCGCACAGACCCAGAGCAGCCGCTGTGTGGAGAGAGACAATGCAAAGTCTCCAAAGAGAAAGACCACCACACCTCCTGCCAGCATCACAAAGAACAGCAGGAAAGATTTTATCACAGCCAGCGCGATCGCATTGGGTAACTTTGCCCCATTTTTCTTCATCATATAGATGGTGACCGGTGCACCGAAGGTTGCGCCAGGAGTCAGGTAGGAAAAAAATAGGTTGGCAAATACAATCTTGATCCCAAACCGAAATGGCATCGAGACCCCAAGATAGCGTGCCAAAACATAGTAACGCAGATAGTCGCTATACCACTCCAGCAGGAGTAGCACCACCAACAAGAGAAGTAAGCCTGGACGAGATACGATCTGCAACAAGCCAACTTCCAAAAAGTTGGCGTCACCATTACGCATAAGTAACCAAGTCAGACCAGCAGCCGTCAACAGAAAAAAGACGGTCATCAATCGCTTGATGGGCCACTGTCCTTCCGACGCCTCCACAGGGAGTTCCGCTCCCAAAGAGGAAGACGGATTTGTATTTTGAGATGCTGACATCAAATCAATTTCCTCGTTGAGGAGTAAGACTGAATTGTGTTGTAAAGGAAGATTCCGTGAATCTGGTTCTCGCTTTCAAAAGAGTCAAGACCAAACCAAAAAAAACACCCAAAACTATCCACAAAGTCTCGCACCTACTAACAGTTCAGACATAAAGAGGACACAAAAAAAATCACGTATCTCAGAGTTTGATGCCTCCAAAGCGAACCCATACTGCCACAAGTAGGTGTAAAAAGTCAAAAGTCGGAGTTCCGAAGCAGACTTGATTTGTAGTGGGATGGAGCAAGGAAGTAAAGCAAAACGTTGGAATGTTGGTCATAAGAAAGCGAAACCTCTACGAACACGTCACACTCAAAAATTGACGTTCTCCCCCTACAGAT
>JALTMC010000074.1 GCA_027005175.1 Myxococcales bacterium | reverse complement strand
AGCCTGCGAACCTATCGAATCCATCCATCTGTAGGGGGAGAACGTCAATTTTTGAGTGTGACGTGTTCGTAGAGGTTTCGCTTTCTTATGACCAACATTCCAACGTTTTGCTTTACTTCCTTGCTCTACCCCACTACAAATCAAGTCTGTAAGAAAATCGTGCAATCTTTTTCCTTCCAGAGTATACACGTTAACCTTGCTCCCTCTGTGTGAAGCTTTGGGTCGAGTTAACCCGTGTATCTTTGAGCGGAAGAAAACTTTTATGTGTGGCATTGTTGGTTTCTCTGGAGATTTTTCTCCTGAACTTTTGGCGGAAATGAATCAAGTTGTGGCTCATCGTGGTCCTGATGATCAAGGCACGTATATCAGCCCTCATGGGGAAGTTGGGCTGGGGCATCGCAGGCTATCGGTCATCGATCTGTCTCCGCTCGGGCATCAGCCCATGTGGGATGTTCAGGAACGTGTGGTGATTGTGTTTAATGGGGAAATTTACAACTACAAGGAGTTACGCAGAGAGCTTCAACAGAAAGGATTTTCGTTTCGCAGCCAATCCGACACCGAGGTCTTGCTCAATTTGTATTTGGATTGTGGTGAGAAGATGCTCACCAAGCTCAATGGTATTTTTGCTTTTGCCTTGTGGGACCCGAGCAAACAACATATCCTTTTGGTGCGTGATGGTCAGGGGATTAAGCCCTTGTATTACACACAAACGCAAGATGGTTTGTTGTGGGCCAGTGAGTTGAAGGCGTTGTTGCGTTGCCCTGATGTTGACAAAAGTCTCAATTACGCGAGCATTCACTACCATTTAACGTACCAGTGGTCGCCTGCTCCCGATACGATCTTGCGCGGCGTGAAGAAGCTCGAACCTGGAAACGCGATGCTTCTCCATCGTGGGCAAATCAAAAAGATGTGGTGTTATTACGATCTTCCTTATGCTCAACCCATTCAGCCGATGACTGTGGATGAGGCGGTTGATGGTTTACAGCAGCGGTTAAAGCAGGCCGTGGATCGTCAGTTGGTCTCCGACGTACCTGTGGGTGCTTTTCTTTCTGGAGGTTTGGATTCGAGCGCGGTCGTTGCTCTGGCCCAAGAATTACAGCATGACCCCAAGCGGCTTTGTTTTACGATTGGATTTACAGGAGATGCGAACCCCAAAGGTGAGGGGCGTATCGATGATCTGCCGTATGCACAACGTGCAGCCCAACATCTGGATGTTGATCTACGCACGGTGTATGTTGGGCCAGAGATGTTTGAGCAAGTGGAGCATATGGTCTACCATCTTGACGAGCCACAGGCCGATTTTGCGCCTATTCATGTCTATTATATTTGCAAGCTGGCTCGGGAGAACGGGATCAAGGTGCTGCTTTCAGGTGCGGGAGGGGATGATCTGCTCACGGGCTACCGAAGGCATACTGCGTTGCACTTTGAAAAGTCTTGGGGCTGGTTGCCTAAGCCTGCCCGCTCCTTGTTGCGTATGGCATCACGCAAGCTTCCTACCTCTCATACAATAGGGCGTCGTGTCGCCAAAGCTTTTCAGTATGCAGACCTTTCGGGTGATGAACGCATCGCAAGTTATTTTCACTGCCTGGAGCCACACTGGATTCGGGGCCTGTACACTCGAAAGGTACAAGCTGAGCTGGCTGGGTTATCCTTTTCTCAACCGCTGATGAAAACACTGTCCAAGCTACCACCCGACACACCATCGATGAATCGTATGCTGTACTTGGAAGGAAAGCACTTTTTACCCGATCACAACCTCAACTACACTGACAAGATGAGCATGGCCACTGGTGTTGAAGTGCGTGTCCCTCTTTTGGACCCCGATTTAATACAGTTTGCCACACAAATCCCTGTGTCTTACAAACAACATGGAACCACAGGGAAGTGGGTCTTCAAGAAGGCCATGGAACCTTATCTGCCACGAGAGACCATTTACCGACCCAAAACAGGCTTCGGGGTCCCGATTCGTCGATGGCTTCGCGTTGAATTACGTGATCTTGTGGAAGAGACCCTCTCGGAAACAAGGTTGCGACAACGAGGGCTGTTTGAGCCTGCTGCTGTACGACAAATCCTTGAACTGGATCGTCAGGGAAAAATCGATGGCTCTTTGCTGATCTTTGCAATCATGACACTCGAACTTTGGATGAAGATCTTTCTGGACCGAAAGACATCTTTGTTCTCCTGAAGGAAAGGAACAGTATATGCTTCGTGAGGTGAGTTCGTTGTTTTCTGTTTTGCTGCGTCACGAAGCCGCGCGTGCAAAACGTTTGCGGCCCATGGCAAGGTTTTTGGCTTGGCAGATGCGCAAGCGTTTGATCGCGAAGCCTGCGACTTGGTCTGTCTTCGACAAACAGGCAAAACTTTTTTGTTATCCTGAGCGCACATCCAGCAATGCTGTTGTGTACTTTGACTGGCCAGATTGGCATGAAATGCACTTGATACGTCGGTTGTTGCGTCCCGGTGATGGATTTCTCGATGTGGGGGCCAATGTTGGTGTGTACAGTGTGCTTGCCTGGACATTGATTCGGCCCTCGGGTCGTATCCTGGCCTTTGAACCCGATCCCGATACTGCTCGGGTTTGGGAAGAAAATGCTCAACTCAACAACATGACAGATTACCAGATCCTCACCCAGGCGGTGGGGCATGAGGCTGGAGAGATCCGCTTTACAAGCGGACTTGACGCGATCAATCAAGAGAGTGAAACTGGGGATCGTGTCGTGGAGCGAGTGGCCCTCGATGATATCATCACAGAACCGGAGCAGTATACTGTCGCGAAGGTGGATGTTGAAGGAGCAGAACCCGGTGTTTTGAGAGGTGCCAAACGTCTGCTCAAAGCGGGATTCCCACGTGTTTGGATGCTGGAAATCAACTGTCCCGAGGAATTACAATCCATCTTAAATGATGCGGGATTTCACTTGTATCTTGCGGAAGAATCTGGGCTCGTTTTACGTCGATTGACGAATCTTCCCCCAGGTCAGGCTCTCCCGAATCTCTTTGCCATTCGAGATCTGGATTGGGTCCAACAACGAATCCCAACGATACAAATCATAGACTGAGTTTTTTTCTATCGAAAAACCCATATTGAAATATCACACCATCTTGTATAAAGCTGTGAGAGAATCGTCTGGGTTAAGGCTGTGACAAGATAGCGTCACGAATCCCTTGGGCACTTCTTTCTGTGGAGTAGTCTTTGATTCTTGCTTCTGCGTTTCTTCCCATGACTTTGGCGTGTTTGGGATCATTCATGAGCTTCTCCAGACCTTGGGCAAGAGCATGCACATCCTCTGTTTTAAACAGGTAGCCCGTTTCGCCGGGTTGTAGCAGGTCTTTGTGGGAGCCAATCATATCGCTCAGCAGTAAAGGGAGCCCGAACTGCATGGCTTCATTGACCACAAGGCCCCAAGCTTCGTAACGCGAGGGTAGGACGAAGGCATCAGCAGCGAGGAAGTACTGTCCAAGCTGAGATTGATTGACAAATCCTTGGAACAGAAAGCGTTCCCCAAGTATCTCTTGACCTCGACGAAGGACTTGTTCGCGTTGCTCACCATCTCCCAACAGGATTAACGCCGCACGCTCGGGGTGCTGTATATGAGAAAAGGCCTCCACAAGCAAGCAGATCTGCTTGCGTGGTATCAACTTACCGGAGAAGATAAATGTGAAGGTGTGCTCGGAGAGGCCAAGCTTCTTGCGTGTCTCTTCTCGGGTAAATTGTTGCTTTTGAACTTCGAAGTGAGAGGTGTCAACGGAGTAGGGTGAGAAAAAAATTCGAGTCTCGGGAACGCCTCGGCTCAATAGATGTTGTTTGGCTTGGTATCCAACGCAACCAAATGCATGCGTATGAGAGTAGACCCATTTGAGGTATCTTTCTCGAACCACTCGCTTCCACCAGGGTGGTTTTTTTCGTTTGAGATCCGTAAATTCCCCTCGCATAATCACTTTAATTCCAAGTTTTTTGGCAGCCCATAGCAACTGAAGCTCAAACGGAAAGACATAGCCCGCCAAAAAGATCCAATCAAATTTGCCTTCTTGGAGGATCGTTTTGGGATTTCGTAGATAGAATGTAGAGGGGCGTTGGATATCGGTATCACGTCGGAGGAAGGTTGAATGGTAACCTTCGAGCAACGGTGTATCCCAGGAGACGGGTACGCCAAAACCTGGGTCAATGCCACCTCGAATGCTGTGGTCGCTCAGAAAGTGTACCTTCACTTCCAACTCGGGATACTGTGCCAACTCTCGCCAGATGGGTGTATGATATTGAACAGGGTGAGACACAAAAATCCCCAACTTTGTTGTCATCAGAAAAAACCTCTTATGTTGTGGGCGTGGAAACTCCCTTCCAATCGCGGACCCGGCAGAATTTTGCTGATTCTTCTTACTGAATACTGTTGGTGTGTGTTGTTTTCGGCCCCTTTTCGTGTGAGGAGTGCAAGAATAAGATCATGATCTCATCACTTTGCTCTGAGCCCGTATTTTTCTGAGGGGTGTATCCCAGTTCTTGAAGAAGGGCTTCGGTTTTGTCTCGATGACGCTCAGAAAGCTCAAGTAGAACGATAGGCTTGAATGTCTGAAGCAGTTTTTGTGCTCCCAATACTACTTCATATTCAAAAGTCTCGACATCGATTTTAAGCAGGTCTAGTTGTGTGATGGACTTGATGTAGTGATCGAGGGGGAGGACATCCACCTCTATGGTTTGTGATGTTTCGTTGTCTGGAGACCAGACCCCCTCAACCAATGAGCTTGTACGTGATGTTGTGGTGTCTTGGTACAATGTGGTTGTCGTTTGGTGAGAGCCCACGGCGTGTTTGTGTATACGGATAGGTTGAAGCTGATTCTGCTTTGCATTTCTTTCGATCCAGGGCCAGTTTTGGGGGTCGGGCTCAAAGGCATGCACTTCGCCGGATGGGCCAACCAGATGTGCGGCCACGATGGAGTAGATCCCAAGGTTGGCTCCCACATCAAAACAGGTACTACCCGGTTTTAAATAGTGAGATAGATAGCTCATAGAGTTGGGCTCATACCTGATCTTTCGGGAGAAAAATAAGTTAAAATGCTGTGACGCAGGAAAAACTAATTCCAATGGGAAGTCTGCCATCTTGCGTACGGCGATGTGTGAGGACAAGAGCTTGTGAAGTCCGCTTCGCACCCAGGAGTTTGATTTGATTTGTTGTACTGCAGGCCTGCCTATCTTGGCCCAGAGTTCGTTGACCATTCACTCATTCCTTTCTCTCAACTGTGGTTTCTTTGTGGTTGTAAGTATCATCGATGCCAGGAGTCTCCTGGGGTTCTCATGTGGCTTGGTTGCTGATGATACCTTCTTGCCGGGGCGGGGTTGCCCTGTTTGTGTACGGGTGAGTCCAATGAGTTTTTGAATACAGAGTGAATCAAGTAGAACATCAGAAATGTTCCTGCGTAGAGGACAATGGCTCCAATAAAGGTGGGAACAAACCAGGCTCTACTCTCCAGACCAAGACGAATACCAACGAGAACAAGGGGCATATAGATCCACAGCTTCTTTGTTACAAACGTAAAAGAAAGCAAGGACAGTACGGCATAGACGAGACCGATATAGGCAGAGATGAGGACAAGCACGAGGTACCCGCCATTCCAGTACGCTTCTCCAAACACTCCTACTCCTGTGGAGCTATAGCGATGTCCAAAGACCAGTTCGGTGAAGTCTTTGCCTGCTTGTGTCATGATAGGTTTGTCAGGCCAAAGCAGTCTTGGAACAAAGGTGTAGTGGATATTTTTGATACTGGAGCCGGGTTCTCCTGTATCGTATTGTTCCATGGCGAAAGCATGGTAGGTCGAATAACAAAGGCGGCGCCACCAGCCCATATCCGAGGAATACTCCTCCAACTCCATCTTCGACATATCCGAGGCCGCATTTTTGACGATATCAATGCGATTTCCCAATGTTGCACCTCGACGCATACCACTCCGGTAGAGAATATTTCGACTTTTTCTGACCAGCGGCTTGAGTGCGACATACATCAACACCAAGACAAGCAGTCCTTGTAGCAAGGTGCGCATTTGTTGTCGAGCCAGAAATATGCCGAGAAAGCCGCACAAGGGAGAATAGAGGAGTGCTGTTTTGCTGAGGGTGAGGAGTCCTACGAGAACTTCGACGCCGAGAAAAGACCAGAAGATCGTGCGCCATCGTTTGCCAAGTCGAACGGACAGGTACCCTGAGAGAAGCAAAGCGATCAAGACGAGGTCCGAGAGGTTGGCCAAGAATCCAGGCAGTACAAAAGTCACGAGGCCGAACTGGTAAGGGAGAAGGAGAACGTACTTTACAAATGTACCAACGAGAAAGAACCAAAAGAAGATTCGTTGTGCGCGGTGAAGTTCATTTCCGGGATATTCGTTTTTTTTTTTTTTTTTGAGTTTCAAAAAAGTACTAACGAGTAGGAAGGAAGAGACGATGGTGATGGAGCCGATTAATACAGTCAGGTTGGTTCGCCACAAGTCATAGGCATCCACGACCCAGACGCGATCGAGAGATCGGATTCCTGGAGCATCTCCCAAGATATAATAAAGTGGTCCGAGTCCGTAAAAGATCCCAAGGCTTAAGAGGAACCAAGGGATGGGAGTCCACAAGACAGAGCGGTTCCGCCTGACCAGAAGAAACACCGTAAGGAGACTACCCAAAAGTAACATACCTGGGGAAAAGAAGTTGTTCCAACGGCAACCCTTGGTTCCCAACAGTAACTCTGCGCTGAGTCCTGCCAGGAGTACTATGGCGAGTAGACTCAGGAAATAGACCAGAGGATGAAACAAGTGTGACAACTGAGAGTTTTTGGGGGAAGCGGAGGAAGTCATGGACTTTGTTGTCCTTGTGAGTAGGTTTCTTTCTGGAGGGCTTCTAGCTCTTGTACGATCTCTGCGATCATGGAATTGATGTCGTAACCGCTTGTTATGCTGCGTTGTCGTCCGGCAGCTGCTATGGCTTCTCGCTTTTCTGGGTGGGCTAGAAAATAGCGTGCTTTGGTAATCAGCTCGTCTGCGTTGTCGAAAAACGCAGCTTCTGTTCCTTCCTCGAACATCCGAAGGTGTTCTTCTGTGCGCTCAGCTAGCATAAAAGTACCGATGGCTGGGATCTCTACAGAGCGTGTTGTGGATGTATCGGGAGCCAGAGGAGTGAGTAATCCCAATCCAATTTTGGCACAAGCGATCCCCAATGAATAATCTCGCCCCGACAAACCTTCTCCACGAACATGGCGGCGAAGAATGGGATCTTTACAGCTTGTGAGCCATTGGCCGCCCCAAATCGCGAGGTCCAGACCACTTTCTGCGAGAGGTCGTAGGTATTTGTCTCTTCTGGGTGTGTATGTTCCAATAAAGACGAGATCACATGCGTATGTTTTTTGCTCTTCGGATGTTGGGTCTTGGGGCTTGTGGAGCTTGGGATTAAAGGAGGGGACTTGCTCTATCAGTCGTTGAACACCGTGCTGCCGGTACAAATCAGCTTCATACAGTTTTGTTGTTACCATAATGTCATAGAGTGGAATACAGCCGAGAAACCAGCGGCTTTGATGAAACAAAAATGCAGGATCAGGTGTGTAGGAGACGGCCATGACTCCCTGTTCTTGTATCGCTTTAAGCGTTGTGGGAAACAGCCATCGTCCTTTGTCCACCCACAGCACATCGGGCTTCACTTGATGGACAAGAGAGACTAAATCTTTGTTGTATCGATGGAGGGGAGGGCCAAACAAATAGCGTCGAAAAAGTGCGCCCCCCCATCGTCCTCCCCACTTGTTGTAGGGGACCAAACAATGGGAATGGACCTCGTGACCAAGCTCTTCCAGTGCCTGCATTCGCATAAGAGATGTGCTTAAATAAGGAGTATAAAGAGCGCCTGTATAGACTATTTTCATCAGAGAGCCAAACGTTGGAAGTTAAGAATCGAGGACTTGGGTACCAGATGATAAGCCGTGGGGCAAGGGGGCTTGAGGGGTTTCAGGAGCTTTTGTTTGAAATATATCATCCATTTCATCTTGTGAGGAGTGTTGAAGTG
>JALTMC010000073.1 GCA_027005175.1 Myxococcales bacterium | reverse complement strand
ATCAAACCCTGTACAAGACTCGCGACATACATAAAAACCTCACTTTGTTCGTCATAGTTTACCAAAATGTGGATGAAGTCCCTTCCCAGTCACGGAGCCGACAGAATCGACAAGCAACCATAAAGCAAGACTGCAAAGACAGCCCGTAGGGATGAAGCGGATTGAGAAGGGAAGGATATTTTATTTCCCCTTTGTTCGCCCTTCGAGCTAGTACCCTGCGGGCTTTCCATATTTCCTAGGATCGGAAGCGCCGTAGAGTCGGCCATTTCGTCGTTCAACGGCCTGGACTGCGGTAAAGGGTTTACGAAAAGAGAAAGTGCGATAGCCGCGCTTTTTCAAGTTGCGAATCACATCCCAGGGAAGGTCTCGCTCCACTGCGAGCCTCGGAGGCATCCATTGATGATGGATACGACTACGAGACACAGCATCTGCGAGTTCAAGTTTAAAGTCGAGTACATTGAGCAGGACTTGAAGTGTACCTGTGATAATCGTAGGACCTCCGGAACCACCCAATACCAAACGCACTCGGTTGTGTTTCACGACAATGGTTGGCGACATACTGGAGAGAGGCCTTTTGCCCGGTACAATGGAGTTGTTATTGCTTTGAATAAGACCAAAAGCGTTGGGTTTTCCAGGGTTCGTGGTGAAGTCATCCATTTCATTATTGAGAATGATACCAGAGCGAGGTGCCATCACCTTGGAGCCAAAAGCCGTGTTGATGGTAGAGGTCAGTGCCACTGCATTTCCCTCAACATCGATCACACTGAGATGGCTTGTCCCACCACCACGATGGGCAGCTTTCGGCTTTTTCCGAGACCCATACGATCGAGGAGATTTCACCTTGTTGGAGATACGTCGCAACATACGGTCGGCGTACTTTTGTGAAGTGAGCCAGCCCAAAGGGATTTTGACAAAGTCTGCATCACCGAGAAAACGAGCCCTATCCGCAAATGCATGCTGAAAGACTTCGCTGAGAAAGTGGAGGTATGCTGAGGAGTTTAAGCCCATCGCAGTGAGCTTCTTTCTGCGCAACATATTCAAAGCTTGCACAATAACGATGCCTCCCGAAGAAGGTGGTGGCATTGTATAAACCCGATGCCCACGATACCTGGTGGCCAGGGGCTTGCGCCATTTGATCTTGTAGTTTGCCAGATCCTGTAACGTCAGAATCCCACCTTGCTTTCGAACAGCAGTCACGATATCTTTGGCAATCCAGCCTTTGTAAAAAACATCAGGACCTTGGTTTGCGATGGCTGTCAATGTCTTCGCCAGACGAGGTCGCTTAAAGTGTTGCCCCAACTTCAAAAGCTTCCCCTTGGGGTAAAAGACCTGAGCCAACGCTTTGTAATGGCGAAGCAACTTCTGTCGATGCCGAAGCGTGACCGCAAGGTGATGACCAATAGGAAACCCTTGTTTCGCATAACGAATGGCTGGCGCGAGAACACGCTTCAGGCTGAGTTTTCCATACCGCCGAATCGCCTCAGCGCAACCCTTCACTTCTCCTGGAATACCAACGGCCAGCCCACCGTTTCGACTGGCCTTTCGAGAAAGCCCCTTCTTCAGATACATACGTTTGTGAGAAGCAGCAGGAGCAGTTTCACGAAAGTCCAAAACCAAAGCTCCTTTCTTTTTGGCCAGCTTTATAAGCATGAAGCCACCACCACCAATCCCTGAACCTGCCGGGTTCACAACACTTTGAGCAAAGGTCGCAGCGCAGGCCGCATCAACAGCGTTACCACCCTGCTTAAGGATCTCTAATCCCGCCAGAGAAGACAAAGGATGATCGGAGGCAACCATACCGTGCTGGCTCGACAGCGCAGGCAGCACGGCAGCTTGGCTCAAAGAGTGCACGAGAAACACAACACAACACAACACAAGTACACTTGTAGCCTTACGCCAAGAGGCCCTTGAAGCAGACAAGAACCTCCACCCACGCTCTGACTTATAC
>JALTMC010000072.1:23579-27358 GCA_027005175.1 Myxococcales bacterium | reverse complement strand
CAATGGAGGCTGTGGCTTCATCCAGAATCACCACAGCTGGATCGTAGGCCATGGTTCGAGCAAAGGTCAGAAGTTGCCCCTGCCCCATCGACAGATTTGCGCCACGCTCACGAAGCAACTGCTGCCAGGCTTCGGGTAAGTCTTCGATAAATGTATCTGCATGAACAAGCTGGGCTGCTTGCTCCAGATCATCTTGTTCGAGCTTGGGATTATCGAGACCAACATTAAACTTCACCGTCTCAGAAAAGAGCTGGACATCTTGCTGCACTGTGGCAATCAACCCACGAATGGAGGGAAGTCCAACCTTTGAGAGTTCTTTCCCATCAATCGTGATAGAACCTCGATAACCATCATAAGCACGAGTCAGCAGTCGAATCAGTGTAGTCTTCCCGCTTCCAGTAGGCCCAACAATCGCAACAACTTCGCCGGGTAGGATCTCCACAGAGACATTCCGTACGATATCCGTTTCGCGATAAGCAAAGGAGACATTCTTGAGAGAGATATGACCTCTCGATTCTGTGATCTCTTCCGAACCAGGCTCGATGAATTCGGAATCATCAAGCAAGGCAAAGATCTTGTCCAACGCTGTGGTAGCACGTTGGATAATAGCAACCTTACCCGAGAACTCTTGGAGAGGTCGAAACAGGCGTTGCAAGTAGTCGATAAAAGCGACCAACAAACCCACTGTGATGGCACTACCAAACAAGCTCGATGTTGCATACCACAGCATTAACGCAATACAAATGGTCCCTGTACCATCAACCACAGCGTACATTAAAGCATCGAAAATATTGGAGTGGATGCACGCATCACGATACTTTTGATTGCGCTCCTCAAACAGAGCCTGTGTCTCTTTGTGATGATTAAAGAGTTGGACAATCTCCATGCCGGAGATACGTTCGGCCAGTGTCGCGTTAACGGCAGCCAGGCTCTCTCGGATTTGTAGGAAGTACACACGTAGCTTGCGTCGGCAAAAAGACAGAATCCAAAGCAAAGGGGGTGCCACCAAAAACAAGAGAAACGTCAGTCGCCAATCCAAAGCGAGCATCACGGTCAAGATGCCCACAACCAAAAGCACATCAAGGATGATGGAAACCACCCCTGATGAAAGGGTCTCTCCTAAGGCCTCCACATCCGAAGTGGCTCGGGTGAGCAGGGCACCTGCCGGTCGCTTGTCAAAGAAGGACGACGAGAGTGAGATCAAGTGTCGGTACACAGCCTCTCGCAGCCGCATAATCGTATGTTGTCCTGCCTCCGCAAGAGAGATCATATAGGTTGTCTCTGCCAAGTAAGCCAAAAAAACAGTCGTCAAATAAAAGCCAGCGACCCACTGTAAGCCCTCCAACTTTCCCGGAGAGATATGACGATCAATCGCAACCTTCAATAGCCAGGGCTGTAGCAAAGCCAGCAACATCGCAAGGGGTGTCATTAGCAAAGCCATGAACAGATGACGCCGGTTGGGGCGAGCATAAGGCCACAATCGCTTCAACAGAACCCAATCCATCGATGCTTTTTTCTTCTTTGATGAGACATCCGTATGAACAACGGACTTTGGCTTGTTTGTGTTCTTTTCTATTGTCATCCTACATCAAATGCGGTTGGGGGTTGTTCTGATTGATGCAACCAAGCATCCCGATAGGGTCCTGGTCGCTCCAACAACTCTTCGTGAGTTCCTTGATCCACAAGCAGACCTTCATCCAACACCAGGATTTGGTCACAGTTGGCCAAGGCAGACAAACGGTGTGAGACCAACAATACAGTAGGCTTTGAGACATCGTCCTTGGAAGCATGAGAGATGTCTTCAAGGGTCTGAATCAGTTTTCGTTCGGTGCGATGATCCACCGCAGACAAAACATCGTCCAAAAACAAAAAACGGAAGGGCCGCAGCAAGGCACGAGCCAGCGTGATCCGTTGACGCTGTCCACCCGACACCATAATACCTCGCTCTCCCACCACCGTATCAAGCCCCTCTGGGAAAGCGTCCAGATCACCGTGTAGTGCTGCCTGTTCTAAGATGTTTTGAAGTTTTTCATCGGTAACATCGTCTGCTCCCATCGAGATATTGGAGCGAATCGTATCAGAGAATAAAAACGGAGATTGTGGTACCACAGCCATTTGCTCGCGCCATTCATCCAGGGCCAGAGATGTGATGTCGATATCATTCACAAAGACAGTGCCTTTGGGTGGATTGTACAGCCGTGTCAACAAACGCATGAGTGTTGTTTTGCCTGAGCCCGTACGCCCAAAGACGCCCACCCAAGAGCCTGCCTCAATCGTAGCAGTGATATTCGAAAGTACCGGCTTCTCTGTGGAGTCTGGATAAGAGAAGGAGAGGTCGCGTAGGGAGAGAGACATGGGTTCCTCAGAGGGGACCTCTTCCGGATTGTCACCTTCAGGCTTTTCGATGGGTACATGGATCAACGCCATAACTCGCTCTAGACTGGCTTGACCACGCTGAAAGACCGACATCACCCAGCCAAGGGAGCGCAAAGGCATCAACAGATAGGTAACGTATGTGGTAAAAGCCACCAACTCTCCGACAGAGAGTTCTTTCCGGGCCGTCATCGGCCCACCGACAGCCAGTAAGATATAAATACAAAGAGCACCACCCAAAACCAGGAGAGGCAAGATGCGTGCACGAATTCGGGCCAGAGCCAGAGTGGTGTTCATATAGTCGCGGTTGCGCTCCAAAAAGCGCGAGACAAAGGCGTGCTCAGCACGAAACCCTTGGATCGTTTGGATTCCATGAATGCTGGAGAGTACATGCTCCGATAGGCTCGACAGTTGCTCACGAGTTTTGACCATCAGATCAAAAAATCGATAGATACCAATCTGGACAATCACCAAGACGATAGCGATGGGAAACAAGACCAAAAGCGAGAGCTTCCAAGACAACAAGAACATCTGGGTTCCTGTCAGCAACAGGGCAGCCCCGGTGTTGAAGACAGAGAGCAAACCAAAGCCAATCATGACACGGACAAAGGTCATGTCATCGGAGGATCGAGAGATAATATCGCCCGCTTCCCACCTCCCATAAAAGGAGGGCTGCTGATGTACCAACCGAGCAAACAGTTCATTTTTAAGTTTAAACTCGATCAACCGACCCGGTGTAAAAAAGAGCACCCGAGACAATGTCCGAATCACAATCACACAGGCCCCCATAAAAGCGATCAGAAGCACTGCATTCTGAACAACCTTTCCCTGTCGGTTTCCAGTGCGTAGAGCATCGATGACGGTAGCCAATTGCAAAGGGATCTGAACAGCCAACCAGTTGGTCCCAAACAAACAAACAATGCCTGTCACAAACCACAGCCAGTATGGCGCAACATACCGGCGAAAAAACGAAAGTATCAAAGTCAAAGCATCAACACCCTTCAGAAAATCCGAGGCAAACAAGCCCCTCAAGCCTTTCTTCCTTCAAGAGAGACTGACACCAACATAACCCACATCTGAAATCACGCAAGCCCCAAGCAAAAAACAAAAGCCTCATCGCTGTACACAAAAGCTTCCGCGATCGGGTAAAGATGAAGCACACCCTGACGCTGATTTTTGTGCAACTCACAAATTGAACCCGACTTTCCATTCCTTTTGAATCCGACCTTTCATTCCTTGATTGATGAGAAGAGAAGGTTTATAGATCTCACTACCAAAACAAGCATCCATTCCAACAACAGAGGAAAAATCAATGCAGAGCCTTCCCAAATCTCGACTTTTTTTGCTCAGTGTTCTCGCTCTTTTTGCTGAACTTGCGTTGATTCGCTGGTTGAGTTCTGAGGTGA
>JALTMC010000072.1:16638-23569 GCA_027005175.1 Myxococcales bacterium | reverse complement strand
TTTTTATTTCTCCAAGCACAAAACCCGCTTAACGGCTTCCTTGTTTGTTCTTGTATGTGTGATCGGTGCTGTCGGAATTTCAGCTCAGACAGGTTGGACCTGGGGGCCACAAAGTGCATCTCAGGCGCTCTCTAACTTTCAAGGTACTATCTTCATGGGGGATCGCCCATCGGAAGATTTTGTGGGTTTAACTCACCTGGGTGTGGGCTTACTTTGGACCTTCTCTTTATTCTCTGCCAGCATGTTTGTTCTCTTTGGCTATGCTCAGTTCCTTGGAAAGGATATTGATGCTTTTGGCCCAGAACATCGGCTACAGGCTTACTCATGGAATGTTGCTGGTAGCTTGGTAGGGATCCTTGCTTTCTCTCTGGTGTCTTACTTTGCCCTCCCTCCCCTCTTGTGGTTTCTCGTAATTCTAGTGGGAACGATCCCATTTCTCACAGGTTGGCCATCGCGAATCGGTGTTTTGGCTGGTGCAGTGCTTGTCGTCACCATCTTGCTTCCTCAGCACTTGACGGTGTGGTCTCCGTACCAAAAACTGGAAGTCGTTAAGATGTCCAAGAAAAAGTACAGAGTGCTTGTGAACAGCACAGGCTACATGAATCTTCACTCCTTTGCCTCCAAAGCTCGAAGCAAGATCTTCGATCGTTGGCTCACACCTCATATGCTCAAACCCCATGCAAAGAAAGTTCTTATCATTGGTGGAGGAGCTGGCAATGATGCCGCCGCTGCTCTGCACATGGGAGTCAAGAATGTTGTGGTTGTGGAGATCGATCCTCAAATCTACAAGATCGGCAAACGGCTTCATCCGGATGCCCCTTATAGCAGTCCACATGTGAGGGTTGTTATCGACGATGCGAGACACTTTGTTGAAACAACATCAGAACGATTTGACCTCATCATCATGAGTCACCTTGATTCGCACACCAGCCTTTCGAGCTATACCAATGTAAGATTAGACAATTATATCTACACTATCGAAAGCCTCCGCTCTTGCAAACGCCTATTAAAACCCTCTGGTCTTCTCTACCTCTCTTTCTGGGCTTCGCAACCTTGGGTTGTGACACGCCTGGGTGAAAATCTACGCAAGGCTTTCGGCTTTCCCCCCAAAGGTTTCCATGCCATGGGCTCCCGAAAGATCATCCGCGCACATTACTTTGTAACAGAGGATGCAAAGCTAAAAAAACATACAGCAAAATTCTTGAGCAGCTGGCGCCCCATTAACGCATTTACATTCTGGCACCCCAACTCTAAACGAAAAACACCTCCCTCCACCGATGACTGGCCCTACCTTTTTGTTGAAAAGCATCAGATACCTATCCCAATGATGATTCTTGCTACATTTTTGGCGATGTTAGTCTTTTTTCTCCTCCTCATTATGTTGCGAAGAAAAGAGTTTCGCACAGAAGGTAAGCTACTCGATCGTCATTTCTTCTTCCTTGGCGCAGGATTCCTCTTGGTTGAAGTGCACAACGTAAGCAAGCTGGCGCGTGTTTTTGGTACAACTTGGTCTGTCAATGCCTGGGTCATTACAGGCATCTTACTGCTGATTCTACTCGCAAACTTTCTAGCCAGTCGTTGGCCCAACTTAATCAAAATCCATTGGATCTACGGACTGCTTATCCTCAGCCTCATCGCAGGCGCGATCATCCCGATCAATCTCATGGCAGCGATGCCAATGGGAGGGCCTCTAGCCACCCTATGCTACAGTCTTCCCCTCTTTTTTGCAGGACTGATCTTTGCAGGTTCATTTCGCCAAACCAAAGGCGCCTCACGAGCACTGGGATCGAATATTTTGGGAGCCATCTTAGGAGGATTCCTGGAGTTATTTTCTTTTATCAGCGGCTTATCGAGCTTGCTATTCCTTGCCATACTACTCTATCTCCTGTCCATCCCACTCAAAAAAAAGGGTAGCCAGCAGGAAGCTCTCACTTCCGCTTCTCACGATTAAACCAAGTCTACCGAAACGACCTGAACCTACCCAATCACCCAGGTGAACCCTCCCTACGAAACGACCTGAACCTACCCAATCACCCAGGTGAACCCTCCCTACGAAATAGGGTCAGTGCTCTGAACGTCTCTGGAGGAGAAGTTTTTTATAGCTATGAATCGAATGAATCGCGAAGCCGGTAAATGCAGAGAAGCGACGCAATTCACGGTTGAGGTCATGGAGAGCCCGATGCAAAAGAGAGGCACCCAGTCCTGCAAAGCTCAGCTTGTCAGGTGATATATAGACTGTTCGATGTACCGGCCAGTAACGGATCTGTTGCCAGGGTACCTTACGTTGTTGAAGTAGCAACCTCCACTTACGCAGTCGATAGGAGGGGACCCAGGCTAGGGTTCCATGCATCATAGCCGGTGGACTCTGAGCAGCCACCGCTCCCACAATTCGAGATGCAACCGTCTTGGTTTGTACCGTGGGAGTTTTTTTGGCTGTCGCAATCGCCTTTGTTGGGCCGAGTCTTTGTGGTGGAACGAGAAAGACAAACGAGCGTGCTGGATGTGTCCCACTCACATCGGGCCACCCTTTCTTGGCGGCCCCTTTAAAATGGAAAAGAAACTCTTTGGGCAAAGGCAAGGTCTCTAGACCAATCAGGATCTGTTTGTTCTTTCGACTGGCATAAGTCAGCTCACCCATCCCATGTGAGAGTACACCATCGGCACCAAAGACAGAAGTTCGGTAGTCCATAATGCCGACACGATCGACGATGTCAATCACATGTTGATGAAGAGGCTTGGCCACACCACCATACGAGATCACAAAGCCCTGGGTGGTGTACGGATCTTTGGCGTCAAACCAAAACGGGATATCGGCCCCAAACGTCATCTGATGACGATGCGCCAAGGCAGTTAGTTTGGAAAGAATGGTCAGGTACTGCGCCCCAACCCATTGGCGTCGGCTACTCCAAAGAGACGACATTAAATAAGGCTCAATGTCAAAGTGCAATCCATCAAATCGCTCGTGGACCCGAACACTTTGGTTGTACACCACCACACGTTGAGCCACTTCCAACACACGCGAATGCCATGGGGGCAACGCATACTTTTTATAACCATCCAAAGCATACACACGAATGTTATGCCGATGAAGGGCAGCCAACAAAGTACGCCATTGACCAACATGAAGCACCGGTGGTGACTGTGTTTGCAACGTCCTTGGATTGTGAGGGGTCTGGAGAAAGACAGAGTCAAACTTGTGCTTTGTTAAAAACTGAACCAGCTCGCGTTGTTTGCGAGGGCTTTTGAGATAGCGAGCGGTCTCCCACAACCAAGTGGACTTGCGCAAACGCGCCACCTTGATCTTGGGAGTGGAGACAACAAACCCTGCTCTTTGGCGAAGCCGTGGACGAACCACAAGAATCGGTGGCTTCGACTTTGGCATAGGAGGGAGCTTGGGCAAAGGGAAAGGTTTGCGACAAAACGCCATGGTTTTGACTTCAATTTGGCCGCTTCCTTTGGTTGCCTCCAACACCCACGACGCTAGCATTCGACGATTCAGTGATTTTGGAAAAGCACGCAAAGGCACCACAACACGCTGCCATTCTGTGGTGATTCGCTTTTTAGGCAAAAACCTGTTGAGGGCTCCAACAGCCAGAGCATCCCCCTTTCTCTCCCACGCAGCATCAGCCATTTTAAGTAAGATCTGCTCTCCACCCTTTTGACCGCGAATCCAAAAGGTGAGTTGTGAAAAAGGCTGCGCGTTAAGAAAAAATCGTTGGCGTGGGTCCTGCTTGAAATTGAAGAAATGCATCCACATTCCACAAAATCCTGTTGATTTGCGCTGAAACTTCAGGATGAGTGCACCGACCCGAGCATGATTGGGTCGGACAGCAGCATCTGCAAGAGAGGGCTTGCGTTGAAACCGATTGTAATAACCTCCCAACCGGTTGGTGGCTCCTTTGTCAAAGTGAGACACCAAAAAGCAGTTGCCTTTGTGCTTTGGTATACGGCTACGCAACGACAACTTCACTCGAACCGGAGGCGGTCCTTTTAAAACATAGATCGTGAGAACATCTTTCTTTGGATTGCGAATCAATCCCAGCTTCCCGATCCGGATATGAGAGAGATCTTTGAGCCGCCACTGCTCAGCAGCCACTGGGACTTCCAGAATTTTCTCTGGCGGTCGCGGGGGGGCGGGTGGAAAGGCCTCCACAGAGCCAACCATTCCCCCGAACAGACACAACAGCCCGAAAGAACACAACAGCCCGAAAGAACACGACGCTCCCCAGAACCTTCCTGGCCCGCATAATTCATGAACGTTCTGCTGCGAACGGCAAACTCTTGCGCTCACTTCATTGGACTTGCTTTGGAACCTCGACGTGGAAAACCAAGCCTTCAAGGCCCAAACTCTGCCATCCTCGCACCTGCTCAGGCTTCGCTTGTTCTCGCGGCAAAGAAGAGCATGGATGGTGCGGGCTAGCCAAGCCCCCCTGTTTTTGTGTATACTTGCATCTCTTATTTGATCCACAACAAAGAGCCCCACTCCCACAAAGAAAACCCACAAGAGACAAAACAATGGTTAACATTGCTTTTGGTTGACTCACAACAAACATCAGGTCGTGGCACAACACAAAAAAACTCTCTTACAACAACGACACAAGACCCCCAACTCTTGACAAGATGAATCAAAGTCAGGCCAATCGGCTAGAATTTTTCGGACGTCAAAGGAACCCCATCAAAGGGGAACCCCGTCAAAGGAACCCCGTCTTACCGATAGGAACAAGGAGAAGATCATGCGAATAACTTTGAGCGATAAAGTGGTTGATGCCCTGAATCAACAAGTCAACAACGAGTTTGCTGCTGCCTATAAATACCTGGCTCTCGCCGCTCACTTTGAGGATCTCAACTTTCCAGGCTTTGCCAACTGGATGTACGTGCAGCGAGAAGAAGAAAATACACACGCGATGCGTCTGTTTAATTTTTTGCTGGAACACGGTGTAAAGATTCAACTACACAATATTGAAATGCCTGAGATGCATTTCGAAAATGTTGTGGAAGTTCTGGAGTTTGTGCTAGAACAAGAACACAATGTCACACAACAGGTGTTCAACCTGTATGAGTTGGCTATGGCTGAAAAAGCCTATACCGTTAAGATCGAGATGGAGTGGTTTATTTCCGAGCAGGCCGAAGAAGAGAACCTGGTCAACTCTGTACTTGAACGAGCACGCATGGTCGCTGACGATCCAGCAGGCTTGCTTGTCCTCGACAACGAACTCGCCACCCGCACCTTTACAGCTCCCACTGCCGAGTAAGACTCCAACGCACGAAGTCATTGACCAAGCCAGGTTCTTTGGAGAGGGGTGAGCCATGACAGAGAAACGATGGGATGTTTGTCGATGGTGGAGTTTGCTTCTGCTTCTGGTCATAGCTTCCTTCTCAGGCATGGGCTGTACCAATAAACATGTATCCATCCAACTCCCCCGAACAACGGCCTCTGTGGAAAGACGTGTGGAAGCCTTCCGAAAGTATCGCCGCAAGGGGTTGGGATTTCGTATCTACATTGAACGATACTGTATTAAGTTCCGAGATGCCTGGGGACGCCGACTTCGCCCCCCCGAACGCTATACAACCCGAGAGCTCAAATGTCCCTATGGTCGGGAGTTAGGCACACAAAGACAACGTGAGCGGCTTCCCAGTTCCATCCTTTTGGGCAACGGCAGACTTGTTTACTTTTTAGAAGACATCCTCCCGGCAGTCCATCACGACTCCCGCACATCATTCTTTGCGCGCAAAAGCATTGAACACTCCAACAAGGCCAAGCTTATCTTTGGTGTTGGTGTGGCCCTAAGTCTCACCACCGGCTCTGTCTTGACCGGCATAGGCTTTGGCCTCGGAGCCTTCACCAACTCTGTCCCCACAGGATCAGTGCTCGCCGTCACAGGCTTCAGCATCGCCGCTGTCGGCATCATCGCCTCTGCCATTACAGGTGCTGTTTTTGGTGCAAACAGTACCAAGTTCCGCCATCGCGCATACCGCACCTACAACAGCGATCTTCTGTACAAACTCAACCTCCAACCCTCCGATCTTCGCAAACACCAACCACCCAAACGAATTCAGTACCAAGACTAACTTATGATTGTTACAAGCGTCGATGATGGATAGAATTCGATGTGGAAACAGAAACCCTGATGACGGACTTCCTAGCCCGCACCAAGAGTACGAATGTGGGGACCTCCTAGCCCGTTCCACTTGATTCAGGCTGCGGTTTCTCCCTTGAGAAGAGACCTCCGCTGTCTCGTTTCGCGGTCGCCTATCGATTCTGCCGGCCCCGCGTTCGGGAAGGGGCTTTACGCAGCACCACGACGAGCAACTATCTCAACATGCCCTTCACTTTTTCGAAGTCGCCATCATTCTTGGCAGGTTTGAGTTTAAGAATATGACAGAGTAACTCGTAGATATGGATGTTTTGAAAGGAGGGGGTGGTGTAACCTTTGCGAAAGGCGGGTCCATGAGCAATAAAGATACCATGCATGGATTTGACGCTTGGTTCATAGCCATGGCTTCCAGCATAAATGGAGCTGAAGTTGCGATCTCGTGTCACCACCCAACCTTCATCAGCAATGCCGATAATCTCGGCAATCCTTCGATGATTCCGATAATGCAAACGTTGGGGGACCTCGCTCTTTTTGTAGATCTTAAGACGGGGATGTTTCCCTTTAAGTGCCGTATATACTTGTTCTAGTTTTCCAGGCTTTGGATTCAAGGCTACAACCATCGACAGCTCATTGATATATGTATCATCCAGATTGATATAATCATCCAGGAAGATACGTCGTTCCTTACTGAGAGCTGTCATACCATGATCGGAGGTCACTACGATATTGATTTTGTCAAACCATTTTCGCTGTTCGAGTTCTTTGAACAACAGGCCCAACGTTTGGTCCACTCGTTGCACTGCTGAGAACACAGCCACCGAAGCAGGTCCGTACGA
>JALTMC010000072.1:0-16628 GCA_027005175.1 Myxococcales bacterium | reverse complement strand
TTCCAAATACAATGTGAGAAAAGAGGGCCGTTTCTCTGCCGGAAGATCGAGCCAAGCCATCACCTGTTTCACTCGATCTTTGTGGGCCATTCGACCATTGTACGGAACCCAGTATGTGGGGCGAACCCCTTGAATTTCGGCACCCGATCCAGGCCAGAACATGGTCGCGCTGCGTTGCTTTTGCTTGGAGACTGTCACCCAAAGAGGCTCTCCTCCCCACCACTTTCCATTGGTTGTGGCCTTTGGGTCTGTGATTCGAAAGAGTTCCTGAAACACCGGATCAAACATGGTGTTGGATACAATGCCATGGTTTTCGGGATACAAGCCTGTCACGATCGTATAATGATTGGGGAATGTTTTGGATGGAAACACGGGAACAAGAGACGCAGCTTTAACTCCACCGCGAACCAAGCGATCCAGGTTGGGAGTGTTGCTTTGTTCCATGTAGTCCCAACGAAAGCCATCCAGCGAGATCAGGAGGACAACAGGACCGAGTGGTTTGGGCTTCGTTTCACCCGATTGTCGCTCCTGAGCAACCAAAGCATCGTGAGCAAAGTCACGAGCCATGGAAGCATCCGAAGCCATCTCACCATCACGACCAGAAGTTGGCCCTGTGGGAAGAACGCGACAATCTATCCATAAGAGCACAACAGACAATGCCAACAACCACCGCAGCCCACATCTCATCAGCCCCTTCTCCTCATCGTTTTCAAAGTGTCGTCGGTGGGAAAGAACGCATCGTTACGGAACAACGATTTAATAATCTGAACATTTCCAATCGCACCCGCAAGGACAGGCGGTATTCTCCCGAATGTATTCGTTCCACTTGTTGGGTCGCCATTCCTACGGAATATTCACCTCAAACAACACGGGAAAATGATCGGAGCCAATCGGAGGCCCTATAGCCCTGTGTTTAACTGTTATCGTAGGGCTGAGTAAGACATGATCAATGGGTGTGTACAGAGGAGGAAATCCTGCGGGCCATGAAGCTTGAAAGCCAAAGCCCCGACTGCTGTCTTTTAATCCAGAGTTCTTGAGTAACTTGTGAAACGATGGAGACCATGGACTCATATTGAGATCACCAACAAGCATCGCTGGTCCCTTCAAGCTTCGCATGACGTTGGCCAACGCATCAAACTGTTGGTCGCGCAAACGCGCTGTCTCCCCGCTGATCGGAGGTAATGGATGTGTTCCAACAACAGTAAACGAAGTTCCTCGCCTCTGAATCTTTGCCATAATCGAAGGGAAGCCAGCCTCTCCAATCACAGGCAAAGATATCTGGGCTGGAAATCGACTTAGAAGTGCGATTCCAAAGTTGTCGAGACGCGGATGAATCAGGCTGTATGGAAAGACCTTCTTCAACGGTTGAAGGGCCTCTTTCCAATCGTGCGAGACCTCAAGGAGAACCACAAATCCGGGAGAGTGTTTACGAATAGAACGAATGAGCAAGGAGGCATTCTTGTTCATGCTGTTAACATTGGCCAGCATCCCTCGAACGGAATGGTATGTCGTGTTGGTCTGTAGGCCAGAAGAAGCGGAAAGAAAAGCAGGCATAAGCACCCACAAGTGAGCCACAAGGCCCACCGCACACAGTCCGACCATCCAATACCTTCGGTATATCGCGAAACCGATGATGCAAAAGACAAAGACAAAGACATACTGCATCCGAAAGTGGGTTGCGAGTTCCAGAGGCCACCACAACGAGGCGAGCCACGCACACAAGGTAGCGATCCACCCAAGAGATGCAACCCATTGTATCCCTCGAAGTACGACAGTATTCCAGGCCGACATCTTGGGTTTTGGTGTTAAGGCAGTGAGAGAACTTTCACCACGAGGTGGGTTGGGATCTTGAGAGTTCCAGGTCGACGATGTGGGTGTTGACGGTGCGGCAGAAGCACTCTCACCGGAGGATTGCTTCATCGCTGAAGCCGTCGAACCATCACCCAAACAAAGAGCAGTGGTAGTAAAAACCAGGAAGGAGCTTGGTCGGAACTCTGACAACCCTTGCAACCCGTTTCAGGCGGTTCAGGGAAGACACTGATCCCGAGGTTATCGGGTAGATAACAAGCCTGAACCCCATCAAAGGTAGCGCACTTCAAGCGGAGAGGTAAACACTGTGAACAATCTGATACAATCACCGAACAGATCTTGGCGCTGTCTTTGTTGGGTCCGAAACAAACGCCCCCTTTGCATTCGATAGCCTTGGTACAAGCCTCACCGATATTACGCTTCACACACGTCCCATCTTTGCACGAAAAGGGATACTGACATGCAGGCTTACATTCCTGTGGCTTTGGAATCGGTGGCAAGCGAGTTGTGGGCTTTTGGGCACCACATCGATATTCTGTACAAGCCCGATTGTTTGGGCAATCGGAATCTCGCGAACAGTAACACGCACGTCCACTCCCCGAAAGCTGCAAACACGGTGTATTTCTAGAACAATCACTCGATACATTACAGGCTGTCAAACAGATCCCTTGAGAACTCTCCCCAGTAACAGGCTTAAAGCAACGCTTGGATTGACAATCGTTATCCACCGTACAGCGATCGACGTTAGTACAAACACCCTGCTGACAAACGCCACCAAACTTACAGGGCGAGGAACTCGAACACACACAGGCATTCCCAACACATGTTTCCCCTGCCAGACATGTACTGTTGGCAAAGCAACGAGGGTGACAGCGACCGTAAGGTTTCCCTTGGTTCGCAAAGTGGCAAAACAACTGACCAGCGCAACCACTCGCAGTGGTACAAGGCTCTCCAAGTTTGGGGGTCTTCCGACATACATTGTCAAAGCAGATCCCCGAAGAGCAGTCGGAATTTTTTCGACACACACAGGCCGTGAAACTTGCAGATTGTTTGTTATGACCGACCACGCTGGGTGCTTTCAGACATTGCCCAGCAGTGCCACAACTTGTTTTGCAGAAGGGAAAGCAGCGAAACTCACTCGCAAAAACAGGGTTGGTACAGAGCAGACCCCGCCCACAGATCTTCTTTGCGTCACAGATCTCTCCAACTTTGGTATCAGCCAACAACGGAGCAGAACACTGATGTTTCAGGCAGCTTTGACCTGTAGGACACTCCGAGTCTTTGAGACAAAAGCACCCTGCGAACTTTTCAAACGTTGGACGACGACAAGGCTCACGACGAGGGCACTGTGCGCTATTTAATTCAACCTGTTGTGCGTTGGTGGGAAAATTACACTGAGGGACACAAAAACCCGATTTCCGATCTACGGTGAGAGAACAAACCAGGCCGAAAGCACAACTTCCCGCCGTGTTGCAAGCCTTGCCATAAGCGATCTGTGTCTGCTGCGCCTGTGCATCAAAAGAACCGAAAAGCAAGACCCACCCACACACACAGAACAAGATCCACCATCGAACACAAAGACGGCTGCTTTGCCAAGGAGTATTCGGTCTTTTCAATCGTTGTATTTGATTAACTTGTTGCAATGTGAGTTCGTCTCGCACCATTCAACGTATCTCCGGAGAGGTGACACATACAGTGAGTACATATCTCAATCCTTAAACAGAACCGAGGGTGTATTATACATGAATACGGTTCTTGTCTCAAAATATCCAACAAACACGAAACCCAGGTAGAATACACGACTTGAAAGTTGAGCAAGAGCCGATAAGAAAGAAGCGACGACCCACTCCATGGATGGAAAGACATGAAAGCATACTTATTCCTGCATCAATTCTGCTACCTCCCCACACACCCTTTTTTCCAACCACTCGAGGTATTCGGAAAACAGACCCCAACGTTTTTCGCATGGTTCACAAGAGCAGCATGACTCATATCCTTTGCAAGGAATATGACCCTCTGTGTCTTTCTCATGATAGTGCCAATATGTATGGTAATCGCTGGGATCACACTCTGCACCAGAAGAGTGTGGAGAGTTCCACGCGAGACGCACCCTCTCCAAGCCCTTAAACCTGTGAGACTCGTACCTCATCACGTTACGCCGAATCCCTGCATCGCTAAAGCTTGCCTCCTCTTCAAGACAAAGAGACCGACGTATTCCTTTTATGCGTAGTAATGTGTCATCCCTATCGTCTTTGCGATTACGTTCGAAAAGTATTTTCATCTCCGTGGGGTGACGGGGAGTTTGCCAAGCAAGATGCAACCGCAAGAGTGTGTCTGCAACCATCTCGGGCACTTCGTACCTTGCTATAAACAGAGTTGTAGGCTGGTAGATTTGAGAATGAAAATACTGCTTTGTCCAACGACTCATGATAGCCTGGGTGTCAATAACTCTTCCGTGAAGGTCAAGGCTGCATGAAGATCATCTGCATCAACAAGGGATGACAACTCCTCTTCCACAGCTTTAAAAGCTTTGGAGCAAGACACCATTCCAAGAATTCCAGCCACTGGAACTCCAGTCTGCTTAATCACTGGAACTCCACCTCTATGTATGCCAATCCTCCCCTCTACGAGAGAATCTTCTGCTGCTCTCTTGACATTCACCTTCATGGACTGCCCAAAGACCTCGTCTATCGCTGTTTGAAGAGGATCTGTTGGAGTCGGAGTGGCAAAGTTCATATAAGAAAATAGCTCTGTATCCTCACGATTATGAAGAACTCCGATCCTGATAGACACTTTTCTCTGCATCTCGGAAGCTTGCGACACAGAGGTAGAGGTCGGAAAGATGGGAAACTCATCTGTGGGGTTTCTCATTCGTCTTTCCCCTCCTGAATTGTCGCCTGTTCTTTTGCTTGCTCAGCAATATGACCAAAGTGACGATAATGTATCTGTTTGCACATTTCTGCAAACTCCAAAAGCTTGTCGGGTGCAACACTAATGCGGGCTACGAGTTCGGCAGACAGAGTGTGTTCAAGGTCTCTTTCCTCTCTCGCCTTTTGTGCAATGTTCAGATCAAGTGGATCCACATACATAAAGTTCATGATATAGGAAAGTCCAGCACGATTCACTGCCAAATGCGTTACATGCTTAGGAACCCTCCACTCCGTGGGAACAAGCAGATCCACATTTGGTTCTGGAGTTTTCTCTACCTTCTCGTTGCTCATGATTCTCCACTTTATTCACGGCCTAAGCCTTGCGTATGGGGTGAAATAAGGAACAAGTACGACCTTACACCTTACAATATGACAGCACTCTTCTATTTGCAAGTAAGTCTTACCCAGTCCAGTCCCCAAACATTCAATACAGGTCTTTCGATAAACGCACCATACTCACTTCTTGCTATCCAAGGTTTTCTCCGCTACAGTCCCCCCGTTCTTTGACAATGAAGTACAAGCATTCATTGCCCCCCTTGCTATCCAAGCCCTTCCATGACCTTCCCAGCCCACATTCGAATGGATATACTCGCTGGTGTTTGCATATGACACACAGTGACCCACAAACTTATTGCTTCAACAACAGAGGTAACTTGCACTTGCCACTGTGTGCTTGAGAAAAACAAGGATGCTGTTCGAGAATGACTGAATCAGAGGCTTCTACCATCAGAGCGACCGCCAAAAGGGATAAGAGTTCCCAGTTTTTTGTTTTTTTTGACCGGCTGTATGACACATTTGCGACGTCTGCCACAGCCAGCGTTGTTTTGGTGTTTATGTGCTCACTTGCGATGTTTTATCACTACCAATCTCTGTCCCCTTATATCCCTGGCACGGATGGCTATTATCATATTAAATTTGCCTATTTAATGCGGACAGAGGGTTTCCTCAAGGTCTTCAAGTGGGCCTCTATGAGTATCTGGTCCGAGACCTTCTACGACAAAGAATTTCTCTTCCATGTGTACCTCATCCCTTTTACGTATTTCAAAGATCTGGCCTATGGTGCAAAGTTGGGAACAGCGATCCTTGCTGCCACAAGCGTGACAAGCTTCTTTGCCATTTTGCGTCTCAACCGCATCAAGTTTGCATCGCTGTGGTGGCTGATGCTGATGTGCAGTGGGGGATACTTTCTGTACCGAAACAACGTCCCACGCCCACAGGTTCTCTCGATTATCTTGGCGCTCTGGTCCATCCACTTCATCATCAATCAAAAACGCATCGCCCTCTTTCTCTTGGGTGTTGTATACACGTTGAGTTATACCGCATACTTTTTGCCTGTAGTGTTCTCCGGCATCATCTCTGGCTATCTATTTATCTTCGAAGATGATCTGGACTGGAAAACTCCGGCTGTCACGCTTGGAGCAATGGCAGTGGGGATTTTAATCAACCCCTACTTTCCCAACAACCTCGTCTACCTCTATCTACAAAACTTCTATGTGTTGTGGATGTCAACGCAGAACAAAGTTAATCTGCGTATGGGCAACGAGCTTGGACCCATGAGCACACGTGAACTTCTTGGGGGAAATGCAGCGGCAGTCATAGCCTATATCGGGGTCTTCTTTATGGCGCTGTATCGGCCCAAACAGGTGAGCAAAACAGTTCGCAGTATGTTCTTTTTGTCACTCGCGGTGATACTCCTCACCTTCCATACCAAACGCTTTACCGAATACTCTGTTCCCATCACCTTGATGTTTTGCGCCTTCTTCTTCCATCCGTATCTTGTTGACCTCGACCTGAAGCAAGCTTGGGAAGAGCAACGCTCCATGGTTGTGGGTTGGATTGGAGTGCTTGTGATGCTGTTTATCTCACTCGGCATAGGTTCTTATATCGGAACCTCCCGACAGTTTAAAGGCTCTGCACCAGCACACAAAGGCGCAGCTCTCTACCTCAAAAAGCATACAAAAAAAGACGAGGTTGTCTTTACCTGTGACTGGGATGATGGACCCGAGCTTATCTTTTTCAACCACCACAACCGGTATCTTATCTTTCTGGACCCCAACTTTATGTACTTCTGGAAACCCAAGCTTTGGGTCAAGTGGGACAAGCTCGCTCACGGTCGATTCGGGAATAAAACTCACGACATCCTCAAAAAAGACTTTAAGGTTCGCTACGGCGTCTGCACCCGAGAATTCGGAGACCTCCGAAGCCTAATTAAGCGCGACAAGCAGATCAAGATTGTCTTTGAAAAGGACGGAGCCTACGTCTTCAAGTTAAAGGAATGAGATGAACCGACAACCTTGCAAGACCTCAAGCACAGTTATCGAAAAAACTTGAGAGAGAGCTTCCAAAAATGGACTGGCTCTCCAATGCAGAAATAGAACGTGCCGACAGCCTTCTACGACGAAGGTCACTGAATATATCCTTGAGGATAGAGGTAAAAAGGGTCGATAATGGCATCGAATTCTTCGCCGCTATCGAAGACCATCTGGTAGCTTCCATACATCTGGCCCGTAGGCGTGGCCAGTGGACACAAGCTCGTGTACATAAAGACATCATCGGGTTCCAAGCGAGGAGTTTCTCCCACAACTCCAGGACCACGGACCTCTTCCTTTTGGTCGTGTGCGTTCTGAATCACCCAATGGCGACTTATCAGCTGAGCAGCCTCTTTACCTTCATTGGAAATTCGCACAGTATAGGCATATATCCACAAACCTGGCCGGGACTTTTCAGGTAAAAATCGGGGAGCCACCTGAATCCGAATTCCCAACGTTGAACGATTTGACATCACCCCTCACCTTCTAGCTGTTTTAATAATTGTGACATCGGTAAAGTCGGGTCAAAACGTTCGAGGAAAGGATCGAGGTTCGCATAGGTAGGCTCTATCTCTTTTTTCTCAACCCATTTGAGAAAAGGGACCAGATAAGGCCTCGCGGTCTGTACTTCCATCTTGAGAAGATGAGCGGTTATATGACCCTTCGCCAGAAATCCAGTTGAGTTATAAATTCCCAGAAAGTGCTCGCGTTCATAATCGATCTGACGAAATATGGCAGTCCAGGGGCTGCTCACATTGTCGCGATGAAGAATCGCGTACTGTGCACGCCAGTCACCATTGAAGGGTAGCCCCACGGAACCAACATTCACAATCACACCTTCCGGAAACTCCCGCAGCATCGGGCGGTGAGTATGTCCACAGGCCATAGCACTTTCTTCCAGCCCGTTGAGATACTCCAGGCATGTCTCATCACTGGTCCAGACGCCAATCCCGTCGTTATGAGACTTTGGACTCCCATGAAACAAGCGAAAAGGCCCCTCTGTATCAGGTGTGATTGTAAAAGGTAGGGTATCAAGAAAGTCGATCGCTTCGGGATCCAACTCATCCGCCATCCAGCGCGAAGCCGCCCATACGTTTTGAGTCAACCATGACTTTGGCACTTTCTTCTTGAGAAAAGAAAGCAGGTAGTCTTCATGATTGCCTCGAACGGATGACCATCCTAACTCCAGGATACGATGAACCACCGCAGAACCTTGAGGACCACGCCCCACCATATCACCTCCCACCCACACCTGATCCACATCTTGCCTTTGGACATCTGCGATGACAGCTTCCAAGGCCGGGATATTTCCATGGATGTCTGCCAGAATGGCAATCCTATTCATCGTGACAGACCCATTGATGCTCCGTTCTGTCGATACCCACCATGGATGTCTGCAAGAGTCGCAATCTTATTCATCAGGTTGACCTCGCGTGTCGAAAGCCCCTAGCTTTCGCTAGGGGTCGCTATCCTAAATCATCTCTTTGGTGACCTTGATAATATTCTCCACGGTCAAACCAAAGTAAGCAAAGACCTCGGGAGCTGGGGCAGATTCGCCAAAACTATCGATACCAATGACGCGACCTTGCGGCCCCGTATACCCACGCCATACATGAGGGACACCCGCTTCAATGGCAACACGAGCTGTCACATGGGGAGGGAGGACTTGGTCTCTATAGTCCACAGGTTGGGCATCGAAGATCTCACGACACGGCATGGACACCACCCGGATCTTTCGACCTTCCGCCTGAAGTTGTGTTGCTGCATTCACTGCAAGCTCGACCTCAGAGCCTGTGGCGATCAGGATAGCCTCTGGCGCTCCGTCACAGTCCACCAACGTATACCCGCCTTTTGCAACGTCTGTGAGAACATCGGAGCTGCGAAGGTTTTGAGGGACTCCCTGACGAGTCAGAGCCAGACAAGTCGGACCATCGTGCTCAATCGCAGCCTTCCAAGCCACAGCAGTTTCAGCGAGGTCACAGGGTCGCCATAGAGTCATCCCAGGGATCAAGCGCAAGGCCTCCAAATGCTCGACAGGCTGATGAGTAGGACCGTCTTCCCCCAAACCGATAGAGTCGTGAGTGAACACGTAGACCACACGGGTTTTCATGAGAGCAGAGAGCCGGACAGCGTTGCGAGCATAGTCAGAAAAAACCAAGAATGTGCCGACATACGGAAGGAATCCCCCATACAGCGCCATTCCATTGGCCATCGCTGACATACCAAACTCACGAACCCCAAAGTAGATATAATTGCCGGTGGGGTGATCGAGAGTCAGTGCTTTGGAGTCATTCCACAACGTGAGATTGGAACCTGTCAGATCAGCAGAACCACCGATCATTTCCGGCAACATCGGTCCAAATGCGTTGAGCGCATGCAAGGATGACTTGCGAGTCGCAATGTTGTCTGCACGCTCTTGAAACTCTTGAATCAGCGTTGCCGAACGCTCTGCCCACTCCTCAGGCAAAGCTCCAGCCATCCGACGTTTCAACTCCACAGCAAGCTCAGGATATGCTCGTTGGTAGGCAGCCCACTGTATTTGCCAAGCAGACTCTCGTTCCGCCCCCTTTGCTTTGGCATCCCAATCGTCGTAAACACTCTGGGGGATATCAAAAGGCCCATATTTCCAGCCGATGTTCGCTTTGGTCGCCTCGATTTCATCGTCTCCCAAAGGAGAGCCATGCGTTTTTGAAGTACCTGCCAAGTTTGGAGAACCAAAACCGATCACCGTTTGACAACACAACAAACTGGGCTTGTCTGTCACCGCTTTGGCTTCTTCGATGGCAGCCTTAATCGCTTGGGGATCGTGACCGTCCACCTTGGGCACAACATGCCACTGGTACGCCTCAAAACGACCGGGTGTATCATCCGTCAACCAGTTCTTGACATCGCCATCAATCGAGATCTCGTTGTCATCGTAGAGTACGATGAGCTTGCCCAGCTTGTGAGTACCAGCCAAGGAACAAACCTCGTGAGAGATTCCCTCCATGATACAACCATCACCCACAAAGACATAAGTCGAGTGATCGATAATGGTATGGTCAGGACGATTGTACTGATGACCCAGAAGCTTTTCAGCGAGTGCCATACCCACTGCATTCGCGAGACCCTGCCCCAACGGTCCCGTCGTTGTTTCCACACCAGGCGTTAATCCATACTCCGGATGCCCCGGCGTTATCGAATGGAGCTGTCGAAAGCTCTTGATCTGCTCCATCGGCAGATCGTACCCCGTAAGATGCAACAACGAATACAACAACATCGAACCATGACCGTTGGACACCACAAAGCGATCGCGATTCCACCAGCCGGGATTGCTCGGATTGTGTTGGAGAAAGTCATTCCAAAGAACCTCTGCAAGATCTGCCATCCCCATCGGCATACCAGGATGACCCGAGTTCGCCTTCTGTATCGCATCCATACTCAAAGCACGAATGGCATTCGCCAGATCTTTCCGTGTATTACTCGACATCAACCTCACCTGAATTGTTTTAAAGCATCGCGTCGCCCGGTTAAAAGCAGAACGCTGCCTGGTTCAAAGCGGCTTGTCACCCTCTCAAAAGACAAGAGAGACTGCCCCATCAAAAGCAAAAAAGTATGCCCAATCTAGCCTGTTTGCGGGGAATTGTCTAGCCCTGATGACACTGCATTTCACAACCTCTTCCCAAAAAAGCGACCCTACCCTTTTCATCACAAACAGCCTCCCACAAAAAAGGTAGGAAAGATAGGTAAGAAACAAAATGACTTGCCAGGATGTTTCGAAAAAGGTAGAACATGTTGCAGAATAGAATTCAGAACAAGTTCTATTTATGTTCAGAGGTAAGACAGTTCGGTCACTTGTAAGGCTTAGATTGGTGAGGCAAAGAATGGTTCAACACATGGCGCAGGGGGAGAGGTTGTCGTTTGACGGCGTAGGGAAGAGAGAGTGGCAAACCTTTGATGGGACGCGCCTGACGTACTATGTGATGGGAGATCACATGGCGCCCCCGATGGTCATAGCCAATGGTCTGGGTAGTAACATGTTGGCGTGGCGTCACTTTGTGCGTTATTTTGCGAGGCACTACCGTATCTATATTTGGGATTACCGGGGTTTGTTTCAATCGGACAAGGCGCCGGATCTGGGTGGCTACTCCATTCCACACCACAGTCGGGACTTGGAGTCTTTGTTGGATCATGAGGGAGTGAAAGAGCCTGTGTTAGTGGGCTGGAGCATGGGTGTTCAGGTCATCTTAGAATGGTTCCGTCAGTTCCCCAACAGGGCCAAAGCCTTTATCGCCCTCAACGGGACCTATGGTTATCCTTTTCGTACGGCCTTCTATTCCAGTGTTCGTGAGAAGCGGTTTGAACAGATCTTCAAATTCATACAAAAGCATTGGCGTCGCGCCACCTGGTTGCGCCCACATATCACCCAAATCCGTGTCATGGAGACATTCGTACGAAGCATGCAAATCGCTCGTATCGCTGGCCCAACCCTCGACAGAGAGAGCTTCTTCACCATGGCCAGTGACTTCGTTCACAACAACCTTGAGATCTACAGCGAGATCTTTCGACAACTTGGACGTCACAACACACGCTCCGTGTTATCGAGTATTCAGACGCCATCTCTGGTCGTCACAGGGAGCAAGGACTCCTTTATCCCTGCCTACGTGTCCCAAGAGATGTCACAGTTAATGCCGCACAGCGAGTACTGGGAGATCCCAGGAGCCACACATTTTTGTCCCCTTGAATATCCACACACGATCAATCATCGAGTCAAACAGTATCTCCATAAAATCGGCGCACTTGAGGTCAAGGCTCTCGCAAAGGTAGCTTAATCAAACTCTTTGTTGACGCAGGTGCGCGATGGCCTTCTCCAGACCTGCGATGGTGAAGGGAAACATCGCAAAGATATCCTGAATCATAATCGTGGATTGTGTTGCGCTCCAATAGCGGGGCGGATCGGGGTTGAGCCATGCGGCCCGAGGAAATCGTTCATGAATCCGTTGGAGCCAACGTAGGCCGGGTTCTTCGTTGTAATGGAAGTAATCGACAGAGCCGCCTCGGGCAGTCAGTTCGTAGGGGCTCATCGCAGCATCTCCAACAATCACGGTATACCAGGTGCGGTCGAGCTGCTGTAAGACTTCCTGGGTAGGGACTCCTTTGCGCTGGGCCATATCGGTAAACAGTTTCTCATAAGGACAGTTGTGAAAGTAGTAGTGCTTGAAGGATTTGAAGTGTGAAGCTTTGTGGGCTGCGGAGAACAACAACTCACACAGCCGGGTATGCGGTGTCATGGAGCCCCCAACATCCATCAATAATAAAAGCTTGACCGTATTCTTGCGAGGTGGTTGAAAGATAATTTCCAGATCACCTGCATTTTTTGCGGTGGCGTCGATGGTTTCATCCAAAGCTAGCTCTTCTTCTCGACCGTCACGAGTCAGACGACGTAGCTGGCGAAGGGCCGTCGCGACCTGACGAACATCCAAGACCCGATCACTGCGAAGGTTTTGGAATCGCCGTTTGGTGGCCACTTGCATCGCAGAGCCACCGCGCCTTGTACCACCCACACGTACTCCGCTGGGGTGAGAGCCACCGTGCCCAAAAGGACTCGTACCACCCGTACCAATCCAGTAGTTTCCACCATTGTGCTCTTCTTTTTGTTCTTCCAGCCGACGCTCAAACTCTTCTCGGAGCGCGTCAAGATCCATCGCTCGAAGCTTCGCCAGCTCTTCAGGATCGAGGTCTTGCATCAGAGGAGCACGACGCAACCACTCCAAGACATGGTCAATGGTCTCTGTCGATGCCTCTGCACCCCGAAAGTACTCGGCGAAGCATTGATCAAACAAGTCGAATTTGGCTTCATTTTTAACACAGATGCAACGACACAGATTGTAAAAATGTGCCAGAGAAGAGTCTGCGAGGCCCTTTTGCAATGCCTCCATAAGAGTCATCCACTCACTGAGGGAGACATGCAAGTTACGACTGCGAAGGTAATAAAAAAATCCAATAAACATATCAGTTCAGTCGTCGTTGGATACGAGCCATATCAGCGTCTTTCTTGAGCAGGACTCCGAGAAAGGGGAGCTCTTTGCGCAACCGGGCAGGGTCCATACCACTGGTGACAAGAGCACCGATCCAGTCCAAGAGTTCGCTGGTGGTGGGTCGCTTGCGGAGATCGGGCTGTTCTCGAAGCCAGTAGAACTTCTTCAAACACTGTTCCAGCATTGTTTTTTCGATATCAGGGTAATGAACACGAATGATATCTTGCATCAGAGAGGCTTCAGGGAAGTCGATATAATGGAACACACAGCGACGCAAGAAGGCATCGGGTAGTTCCTTCTCAGCGTTGGATGTAATCACCACAACAGGACGGTGTTTGGCCTCGATTCGTTCACTTGTCTCAACAATATCAAACCGCATAGCGTCCAGCTCGTGAAGCAGGTCATTGGGAAACTCAAGATCAGCTTTGTCGATCTCATCAAGCAACAAAACAACTTGTTCTTCGCTTGCAAACGCTCTCCCAAGAGGACCCAATCGGATATATTGACGGATATCTGCCACGTTTCCATCACCAAATCGACTATCATGCAAGCGCTGGACTGTATCGTACACATACGCTCCTTCCTGCGCTTTTGACGTAGACTTTACATGCCAGGTAAGCATCTCCATCCCCAACCCATCGGAAATAGCCTGGGCCAACAATGTTTTTCCAGTACCGGGCTCACCTTTCACCAACAAGGGACGTTGGAGTGCGATGGCTACATTCACAGCATCACGAAGCTCCTGTGATGCGATATATTCGCTTGTTCCTTGAAAACGATCCCATGACGACATACTACATTCCTCATTACTGTTTGTGTTTTTACCAGGGTCCAAGATAGAGTACCACAGACACAGTACTCTATCGTACCCTGGTCAACTCATCAAAAACTCTTTCAACCCATCCCGTATTCCAGTCCCGGCCCAAACACTCTTGTGTCACAAAGGAGACAATCGATTGGAGATCACATCACGCCACAAGAAGATCTTGAGCTTAGCATTGCCTATTATTGGGGGTATGGTCTCACAAAATGTATTGAACATTGTAGACACCGCGATGGTTGGTGTGATGGGAGACAACGCTCTGGCTGCTATGGGGATTGGAAGCTTCGCCAACTTTATGTCCATCGCATTTATCATGGGGCTTGCCACAGGAGTACAGGCCATCGCTGCCCGTCGCTTGGGCGAAGTTTTCAATTGACGAGTCACTTTGTTTCTGGTATCTCGTTGCGGCCTCGATCAGAGACGTTGACCAGAGCTTTGACGAGAAAAAATAGAGGGTGCGAATCAACGACCCCCACCAAATCCGCTTGATTTAGCCTACGGCTTCCCCTCGACGGAGCTACCTGCGCAGTCGCGCTTCGCTCTCGCTGTAGATTCTGCCGGGTCCGCGATCGGGAGGAGCTTTCCACGCTCATAACATAAGAGGTTTTTTTCTGATGAATCGACTGGATGGTGTAGCTGAATGGCTCGCTTGGCCTGGGTCAGAAAGAGGTATACAAGAGACAAGAGGAGTGGCCATTGTCGTACATGGACTCAACACCCTCGCCCAACGAATGGACGTGTTGGGCTCATGGTTGCAAGGGCAAGGGCTGGAAGTCCTGCGAGTGTCCTTGCGTGGACACGGTAGATCCTCAGGTTTGAGTGAATACTCCATGGGCAAAGTTCGACAGGAAGCCTTCAAACGAACAAGCTTTTCTATCTGGCTGGACGAACTGAATCGCTCCTACAGTCTCGCAAGAGAGCGTGCTGAAGAACTTGGTGTCCCTTTGTATTTTGTAGGATACTCTCTTGGCGCTTTGCTCGGAAACAACCTACTCAATCGACCTTCTTTCGGTGTCATCTTTGAAAAGATGATCCTGTTGGCCCCTGCCATTGAACTCCACCCAATGGCCAACCTATTGCGCCCACTCTTTCGATTTCCACGCTTCTCTCTCCCCAGCGTGATCCCAGAGATCTACCGAGCCAACCCGCGCACACCCATGACCGCATATCATGGTTTGTTTGAAGCTTACTACGAACTCCATCGCACACAATTTCATGGCTCCCGCATCCCAACCCTCGTCTTTAGCGACGTGAACGACGAACTCGTCCCTTTCCAAAGACTCACCCGATTGCTCCAACAACACAAGCTCGATTGGGAGATCCACCCTCTCCATCAAAAAAGCACAGGAAAACGTCGCTACTTCCACTTGATCATCGACGAATCCAGCGTTGGACCGATTATCTGGCAAGAGATGATTGGAAAGATGAGGCACTTCCTCTTTGGTGAAACAGAAACAGAGAACCAAGCTCCTATCAAAACCATCGAAAAAGAAACAAAAAGAGAAGAGGTCGTTACGGGAAACGGGGGGCCACAGCCTCCTGTCAAAATCGTCAAAGCAGAAATAGCAGAGAACAAAAAAGAAGTGGTTGCAGCAGACGGAGAACCACAAGCCCCTGCCAAAACCATTGAAACAGAAACAGAAACAGAAAGAGAGAGAGTGGTTGCAGCAGACGGAGAACCACAAGCTCCTGCCAAAACCATCGAAAAAGAGACGAAAGCAAAGACTTTCACCAGGGTAAAGACCAAGACAAAAGCAAAGACCAAGACAAAAGCAAAGACCAAGACAAAAGCAAAGACCAAAGCTAAGGTTGAGGCGAAAATGATTCGTCAGAGATCGAAGCAGGAAGAAGAGATAGGACTTCCAAGCTCTGTTGAAAGAAAAGAAACAACAGAGCTTGGAAAGAAACAAGAGTCAGGGCCTCTCAAGGCAGGTCAAGAGAAGCGGACAAGTAAGAAACGAAAGCGAAAACCTGCACGCCCTCGCTAGACGGGACACGCCCTTCGACGTTCCCCTCCTCCCAGCTCTCTTCAGGCCAGGCTTTGCCCACCTGTTACCTGTGGATTCAGACCATCGATGTTACGCGCCCTTTGATAGACAAGCCCACTGTCCAGACATCCCTACGATCTAGGATCGTGTTTGCCAGACTCACAACGGACTGATTTGACTCGGTCCATCAAACCGGTCCGTCTTTAAAGAAATAGTCTTGTCGAAGCACTACTGTGGGTAGGTTCTTGGTGGGTGGTGGTGGTGTGCCCTCGCCCTAAGAAGCAGGCTTGTCGAAGCACTACGCTGTTTGAATCTGAATATCACGAGTCCGAACAGCATCAGACTTGGGAAGAAAGACCGTTAAGACACCGCTTTGAAGCTTGGCTTCGATATTTTCGGTGTCAATATTATGATGCAGAGAAAAGGTTCGCTGGAAGCTATCCGCAGGAATTCCCTGATGCAATGCATCTCCCTCCGGAATGCCACCTCGTTTTCCAACCACCGTGAGTTCGTGGTCGTGAACCTTCACAGACAAGGAATCCTTTGACACACCCGGCATATCTGATACCAAGAAGAGACCATCCTGGTTCTCAAAGATATCAACCGGTGGCGTCACAAAACGAACATCCATCGTATCGTCACGTGTGATAGCTTGTGTACTCATAAGATAACTCCTTTATTTCGCTTAATCAAAAGTGTAATCCACTGTAGGAACAGCGATTTAATAACTTGAACATTTCAAATCGCATCCG
>JALTMC010000071.1 GCA_027005175.1 Myxococcales bacterium | reverse complement strand
CAACAAACCTCTCCCAACAAACCTCTCCCAACAAACCTCTCCCAACAAACCTCTCCCAACAAACCTCTCCCAACAAACCTCTCCCAACAAACCTCTCCCAAAACTACTTTTATTATTTTTAAAGTTTTTGATAGAATACGTCGTATTCGTAGTTTGGTTAGATGCAGCGAGAGTCACTCGTTTCAAGAGGTTCAAGAGGTTTACCACCAAGGGTCCAAAATGCAGAAGTCAGTGCTGGATCGTGGAACGACAACCACTAGCTTCTTTACAATTTGAATGGAGATTCTTTTTGATGGAGTGTAGTTTAATCATGGGGAAGTATCTGGTACAGTGGAGTGAGGGTGAGCCGAACGCATGACATTCGAACACTTGTAGGAGTAGGTAGAGTAATGGAAGACAACACCATATTATCTTCACACCAAGTTGCCAAGTTACTACAATCAAGTCCATCTGCAGTGATCGGTTGGTTTGATCGGGGGATGTTGGAAGGGTTTCGAACACCTGGAGGGCATCGTCGTGTGAAGGTTGGAGAGCTGCGTCGTTTTTTAGAGTCGCATCAGATGCCTATCCCCCGGGCCTTAATGCAACCAGCTCAAGATCCGTTTCGTGTTTATATCATTGATGATGAACCTAAGATTATCCGAGCACTGATGCGAGCGTTTACAATGTCAGACTACGTGGTTGAGGTACGTGGTTCAAACGCGGTGGAGGCACTTGTGGAGATCGGAGCCGATCCGCCGGATCTCATACTGCTAGATATCTACATGGATGAGATGAATGGATTTGATGTCTGCAAGAGGCTAAGGCAGATAGAGCGTCTGCAAGAGGTACAAGTTGTGGCGATGAGCGCAGCCCCATCCAAAGAAGATAGAGAGCGAATTCTCTCTTGTGGGGCACAAGCCTACCTGGCCAAGCCTGTAAGTATCTCACAGCTCGTGGAGCTATTACCTCAAAAATACCGTCAAAGCACAACAACACCAAAGGATCCCGTGTGAAGAGAAGGTCACTTGGGTAGGGATGAGAAGGGATGTTATTACAAAAGAGAAGAGCAACACAACGTGTGTGTGTAGGCAACCAACAAGAAGAGAAACCTATCGATATTCGTCTACCTGAAGATGTACCAGCAGTGCAAGCCGTTGGACTTCTAGACATTAGCATTGGGGGCACACGCCTCCAAGTCACACAACCAAACTTTGAACCGGGCTGGCTTCAAAAGATCTCACTCCAACTGCAAGGTGAGCAGTGGTTCACCACACAGATCCTTCCCGTACATGTCTTGCAAGAGGACGACGCCTGGCAAGTCGGCGTTCAGTTTTACAATTTACCAGAAGATCTGCTCCTACAACTCTGTCAATTTTTCATCCATGCCCAACAGGACATCTCACCACACACGCTGCTATCAGGCCATCGAAAATTCGGTGAGATAGCGACCCCCGCAGCAATCAAAAGATTTCTTCAGCGCAGTATCAACTCCAACAAACAATACCATATCTTTTCCGATACATCGTTGGCATCAGATGGGATGTTTCATATCGAAGAACTGAACGATGACATCCATGCGCTCCAAGGGTGCAGTGCCGTGGTGGAAGGAGAAGGTCTACACATAGCTCAGACCTATACTCTCGCTTTAAGCACATCGAATACACTGTATTACTTTGAGACAAGGTTGGAAAAGAGGGAAGAAAGTCAACTCACCTTCTGTATGCCTGACAAGATCATTCGGGGAGGAAAGCGAGACACAGCACGAGTCCCTGTCCCTCCCAACCAGGAGCTACTCGTCGAGTTCATTCACCCGTACCAACGGTATCGTTCCGTCCATAAAAAGATCCGCGAGTTGGGAATGAAAGGTCTCTCCTTTGAAGTGGACATCCAGAAGGATCTAGTCGCACCTGGCATGCTGATTGGCTCTGCTTTGATTCGCTTCCCACGCAAACAAGCGGTGAACTGCTCCATGCTTATCCGCAGCGTATATCCCACGGGCTCAGGGTATCGCTGTGGTGTAGAGTTGCTTGAATTTTACGGTTCCACTCGAAAGCAATGGATCGATGGTGTGCTGCACTACCTCACACCGGCTGTTTGTGAGGCCAAATCCTGGTCATTGGATGAGATATGGGATCTCTATGATCGTGCGGGATATTTGGAAGAGAAGCCTCGGGAACTCATGCTCCCCAAAAAGAAAAAGTTTGAAGAGAGATGGAGAAAGCTAACCACAGATGGTCACTCCAAACTCTTTGTTTACAAGGAAGAAGAGAAAGCTCTCGCGACTGTCGCTGTCAGCCGCATTTACTCACAAACCTATCTGGTTCATCATCTCGCTGCCACACTGGACGACTGCAAAAACCCGGCCTCGAAACTAGAGATCTTGTACCAGCTCATCCCTCAATCGATGATGCATTGGACTGCGGGCAGAGACGATGGGACCTGCTTGCTGGGAACCTTTGATGCCCATCACTCCATGAACAAATGGATCTGGGAAAATTTCTCCAAACAATACAGTGTCGAAGGCAAAAGTGGGGTTCTCTATCAAACATTCTACTCGTATGAAATGGAGCACGTCCAATACAAAGCACCCAGCTCCACTTTGGAAGTCACTTCTGCAACAGAGAAAGACCTGCTTGAGATTTCGAGCGATTTACTCGAACGCGATGGAACTCTAGCCCACCGCATCTTCGACTATACTTTTGAAGACATCAAACTACAATTCTGGCAAACCGATCTCGATGGTCCTACCATTGGACACCAACGTGAGATCTTTGTCGTTCGACAAGATCAAGCCATCTTGGGTTATGCTATTGTGGAAAGCTCCAAGGCAGGGGTCAACATTTTTTCGCTCTACAATACTTTTCGCGTTATCCTCAAAACACAAGCATTAGAATACGAAGAAGAGATCAAAGGTTTGCTCTTTGCACAAGCCTTAGAGGTCTATCGCAAACGCAATATTGAGAGTATCATTCAGGTCGTTGGAGCCACTGATACAGCTCCTGTCACCAAGCAATACAGCCAAGAAAACGAATCGTTTCGGTTTATCGTGACCCCACAGCATTTGCCCTTGTTGATTTCATACCTCGCCGATTGTTGGCACAGATAAGACACCCATCCACTGTTTCTTAAGCCAGGAACATCACGATGATTGAACTTGCGGTCAATTTATCCTTAATCTTATTTCACCTGACCCCAGTGACATTTCTCTTTCTCGCTTTGCTTGTGGCTCTCTCTGCACAAAAAGCATGGTATGCCCGTATCTGGGTCGCTTTTTGCTGCACCACAGCAACCGCTTGGGGCCTTGCGATCGTCGGCACTCTCTATATCCACACAACCCCTGAAGCCGACATCATCACTCGTGTGGCTCTCTGCTTTGGGGCATTGTCTGCCTTCTTGTATTATGCCTTTTACCTCTCCTATTTGCGGCTCATGGATAGCCACAAACTACGACTTCGCCTGCTTGCTTTATCCATCATCTCTCTTTTTGGCTTTTTTCTATTCACACCTTTCTTTCAACAACGTGTGATATGGAATGCTCACCAGCATCTCATGCAGCCCCAGCCCGGCCCCCTCATGCCGCTCTACGGGTTGTTTGTTCTCTACATTTTCATTTATGCCGTCTATCAATCCTATCGTGCATTCCGAACAGAGTCAGGACACAAACGTCTGCAGTTGCGCTACTTTCACATTGGGACCATTGTGGCGATGTTGGCTGGCATCGGCTCTCTGCTGCCCTTTACCAGCTTTCGGGCTTTCTGGGTCTGGATCCCAAGCGCACTCACTCTCTCCTTCCCTGTCCTGCTCAGCTATGTTGTCGTACGTCATCGCCTCTGGGATATCCGCACCGTTCTCCACAAAACAACCTTGTGGTTGATTGTCTCTGTTAGCGCTGTGCTTCCCGTCTACTTGCTGTTAACCTACTCCCTGCAACTGGTACAAAAAAATCAATCCATCTTTTTACTGGCTATCTCCATCGCACTGTATGGTGTGCTCTTACTTCTTGTACGTAAGTTACAGCCCTGGATCGACGGCCTCTTCTCTCGTCGGCATTTCACGCAAAGGCAGGTCGTTGATACCTTTGTCGCAAAGATTCGACAGATACGGCGAACACGGGAACCTGCACAAACTCTCGATGAGACTTTGCGCGAGAAGATGAATATCTCGCATGCACGCATACTGATCACCAACAAAGCAGGACGTTACTATTACGATGCCATGGGATCGATGCCCCCTGAAAGTCGTCTGTTTTTTGACTCTACCGAGGAGCTGGACTCCTCTTTAAACGAAGGGAAAACCAGCAACAACATCGAATCGAAGGAGGAGACGTTTCCTCAACAGAGCGCACCTCCATGGTTTCGGTCCTGGCTGATTCAACAAGACTGTGCCATCGATTTGACCTTCGTCGAGACCACCGCTCTGACGACGGAAAAGAAAGCGCAACTCGAGGAGTTTTTTGCCCTTCGCGAGACCGTTGTCATGCTGCCACTACTGCACAATCAAGAGCTGATTGGACTGATTGAACTCGGTGAAAAAAGCAACCTCAGAGCTTACAACCAAGGCGACTTTGAACTGCTAGAGCGGATTCGCGGTGCCACGGAAGTGGCCATGAACAACGCCCAACTGTACCAAGAGTTGGACAGTGCCACAGAAGATCTTCGCATGTTGACAGCCAGCTTAGAACTTCGTGTTCAACAACGCACCCAAGCACTGGAAAAAGCTGTTCAGGAGCTGGAACAAGCGTACGAGAAGTTGCGTAAGCTCAATCATATTCAATCGCGATTTTTCACAAATATCACTCATGAATTACGCACACCACTCACCCTCATTCTCGCACCACTTGAAGATCAGTTGATGCAGACGAACGATCTCCCGGATACACTCAAACCCACACTGCAAATCATGCACCGACAAGCGATCCAGCTCTACGGCCTGATCAATGATCTCCTTGATTTTGCGCGTATCGACGCAAAAGCATTGCGACTCAAAGTAAGAAAGTTTTCTTTTGAGGCCCATCTTCGCTCTGTGCTCTCAAGCTTTGAGGCCCTTGCCCACCGCAAGAACATAAAACTCTCACTAGAGATCTCAGAGCAAGTCTCACCCTTGTTTGGAGATTCAGAAAAGATCGATCGTGTCCTGATCAACTTGTTGGGTAATGCTCTCAAGTTTACACCTTCTGGAGGTCAGGTCATGGTTCGCTTGTACGAAAACAGCGAGCACTTGGTGTGTGAGGTTGAAGACACTGGGATTGGTATTCCCAAAGAGCAACAAGAGCATATCTTTGACCGCTTCGCTCAAGTCGAAGATGGAGATGACCGCACTTTTGAGGGGACAGGGCTGGGGCTGGCTCTTGTACGAGAGCTGGTTCAGTACCACCAAGGAACCATCGAAGTGGAGAGTGAACCCAACCAAGGTACGCGATTCAAGGTAAACTTACGCAAAGGTTCATCACACTTTCCTTTGGAGGCGATGGAGCGTCGAAAAGAACATGTCCCTACAATCATGACACGACGAGCCTCCGATCGCGATCCTTTGTCAGACCTCAGCCTATCCAAAAAAGATATCGCCACCCGCTCCGCCACAGAACGTCCTCCACGAGAAACTCCCCAAATTACTCCGGCAGTTACCACGACAATCAAGCCAACAGCAACAACGAGTGCACTCCACCATAGAATAGCAGCAGATACATCCACTCCGACGACAACCATGGATACCTTAGAGGACGTTCCCACAGAGAATTTGATGCATCCTTTGTCCACTGTTCAGCCAGAATCCCACAGTGAAACTCTGTTGCCCCGCAGTGTTGGTAGTCATCAAGACACAGCCTCAAAAGAGTATCCATGCTTTGACTCTGAGGTGGCCTCCTCTTCCACATCAACGTTGATGATTGTCGAAGACAACTTCGACATGCGGCAATATCTACAAAGCATCCTGCAGCCACATTACAATCTCCTGGTAGCATCCAATGGCCGGGAAGCACTACAACTCCTAGAGCGAAGTCATCCAGACTTAATCATTAGCGATGTGATGATGCCCCATCTCAGCGGGTACGAGCTGTGCCAGAAGGTCAAAAAGAATGCCGAAACAGCGGGGATTCCCGTCATACTACTAACAGCCAACAAAGGAGCGGAGCGAACATTTGAAGGATTCCAGGCAGGCGCGGACGACTACCTCACCAAACCATTCAACTCGCGGGAGTTACTAGCGAGAGCGCAAGTTCAATTAAAGCTCAAGCGAATGAGCCAGCAGTTAGCCTTACAGGAGAAGGTATCTTTGCTTGGATTGCTATCAACAGGGCTGGCTCATGAGGTAAAGAACCCAGCCAATGCGATCATGAACTCTGTCCCCCCCTTGCGCCTCCTCACCGAAAGTCTCTCTGGGGAAGATCAAGATGATGTCGTCGAGCTGCTCGACACCATCTTAGAGTCAGCCGATCGCATCTTCAACCTATGTGAAGATCTATTGGGTCTAGCCACCACAGAAACGGAAGGTATCTTCCCCTGGCAATTGGAGCACGCCATCGATGTAACGCTTCGTATTTTGAGGCACAATCACCAACACGTTGTCAACGTTGAGCACGATCTCCAACATCAACAAGCACCCGAGGGATTTCGTTCACAGCTCAACCAAGTTTTATTAAATCTCATAAGCAATGCCCTCAACGCTGTAGGGCCCGATGGCCACATTTGGATCTCAACCGCCTCTGATGATACAATGTTCTACCTCACTCTTAAAGATGACGGTATGGGGATCAAGCCAAAGAACTTACCCCATATCTTTGACCCTTTGTTCACAACAGCTGAAGCGGGAAAAGGTACAGGTCTAGGGCTCTATTTAATCAAAAGAGTGGTTGACAACCACGGTGGTACGATCCGAGTGGAGTCAATATGGGGAGAGGGGACTACATTCTTTGTGATGCTCCCACTCAAGCCCCTTGAAGGCATCTCCCCACTGAGCCCCTTGTCCAAAGCAATTATACCCGATAGGATGTTTGGCCCAGTCTCTCCTTCTTAGCGATCTGCGGAGCTATCAGATGGACCTCAAGACTTATCCGATCCTGTATGTTGATGATGAAAAGCCAAACCGGGTTGTGATCAAACACAACCTACGCAATCGCTACAAGCTGTTCATCGCAAGTTCAGGTGATGAAGCCCTCAAGATCATAGAGAGCAATGACATCGCCATCCTGCTCACAGACCAACGAATGCCAGAGATGACAGGCGTTGATCTTGCGGAGAAAGTGTCAAAGATAAAACCTGATATCGTCCGCATTATCATCACAGCTTACGCCGATCTGGATGCAACAGTGGACGCGATCAATCGAGGAAGAGTCAGTCGCTTTATTCACAAGCCCTGGACCATTGATATGATCAACGCTGTCCTTCAAGAGAGTATCTGGTCCTACCACAACCACCTCCTCGCCAAACAATTTCAGGTCAGGCTCTTGGAGCTGGAGCGTGTTGCAAGCCTTGGCATCGCAACAGCAGGAGTCGCTCACGATCTACGCAATGCCAACGCGATCATCTCCCCCAACATGGAAATGCTTCAACAGCTTCACAACCAACTTCAACAACATCAAGATACCGCCCCAACACTGAAACCTCTGCTGGACGAAGTCGCTGAGGTCTCCACCGATATTCAGGCTGGCTTTCAGTTGCTAGAACGCTTGCTCGACACCTTACTCCAAACCACGCAAGCCTCAGAGATCGAACAAAAAGAGATCTTTGATGCCATTGAGGTCGCCCACAACGCACTGCTCCTCACCCGCAATGTCATCATACGCAAAGGCCGCCTACGCCACGAGATCCAAGAGGAAGCTTGTTACCTGAAAGGCTCACCACACCGCTTGTTACAACTCCTCAACAACCTCTTGCTCAATGCGGTGCAGGCTCTTGACCCCAACCTGCGAAATACAAACGGTATCACAATCAAAGTACAAGCCACAGAAACACATCTCCACATTGAAATTACAGACAGTGGTGCCGGAATTCCTGCTGCGATTATTCCTTATATTTTTAAGCCATTCTACACTACCAAAGGTAAAAAAGGCAGTGGCCTT
>JALTMC010000070.1 GCA_027005175.1 Myxococcales bacterium | reverse complement strand
ACCAAAGTTGACCAAAAATGTTCCGTCCCTATGTGCTGAGTAGAGTTGCTGTCATAGAGCCCCAAAAAAACAACGAAAGTGAAAACACAAATCTCCATGCCAACTCGACTCAAACAACAACCTCAATTGAGATCACGAGATAGAATATTCTAGAGATACAGGCAAAAGGGTTGTCCAATTGATGGAGAACAATCACGGATGAGTTATACACACAAAGGTAAGAAAACAGCGGGTCTACTTTATTCGCCAACACGGATCATGTTTGTCTGTCAGGATAACAAAACGATAGAGTGGCTACAAGATCTGTGTGACGAGTTAGACGAGCAGATGGTTTACCTTACTTGTGTGAGTACTCCTCCCAAACAACTCACGGGGATCAACAATCAAGATTTTTTATTTCTGGACTACGAAACACAACAATCTCATGCTGTCCCGATCCTATTGAAACAAAAAGAGGAAGCAAACAACAAACGAGAAGAGTCAACGATTCCGATCGTCATGTTACTTCGCGAAAAAGAGAAAGAGTTATCCAAAGAATTGAAATTTCTTGGTGCTGCTGATGTGCTCACTGTCAAAAGCCTCAATGCACCATTTTTAGAGACCGTCCTCTCTCTTTTGAGAGAGAAACAAAGCAAAGAGGAGAAAGCCAATCACGCGAAAAAAACGCAAAAGAATGAAAGACTAGAAGCTGCGTCGTTTGATGGGCTTACCCACCTGGCCAACAGAAACCACTTTCTCAAATATTTAGAAAAAGCGATCGCGAGAAATCATCGCTCTCCCACCTACAATTATGCTGTACTGTTTATCGACCTGGATCAGTTCAAAATGATCAATGACAGTTTGGGTCATTCGGCAGGAGATGCCCTACTGGTTCAAGTGGCAGAACGGCTGGAGTTATCGATTCGGTCCCTCGATACTGTCTCTCATCTGGGTGTCCCTCACCTGGGCCAAAAAACCCAAGAGTTGACTGCGATGCAAAACTCTGACAACCTCGTCGCTCGATTTGGTGGTGACGAGTTTGCCGTACTGCTCGACAATGTTGGAACTCCTCGTGACGCCGTGATGGTCGCGCAGCGCCTGAGAGAAGCTCTAGAGATCGCGTTCTGTTTGCAAGGACACGACGTTTACACAAGCGCAAGCATTGGCATCGCACACAGCAAGTCAAAGTACAACAACCCCGAAGACCTGATGCGCGACGCAGACATCGCGATGTATCGCTCGAAAGAAGAAGGAAAAGCCCGCTGTACGCTCTTTGATACAGGGATGCATGAGCACGTACGTGAACGACTTCAACTCGAAATAGATCTGCGTAAGGCGATCGAGAAAGACGAACTGGAGCTACACTACCAACCTGTCATTTCTATGCAAGATCACTCGGTCTCTGGATTTGAAGCGTTGATTCGATGGAAGCGTCCTGGAGTCGGCTGGGTATCCCCCATGGACTTCATCCCCATCGCTGAAGAGACAGGCTTGATCATTCCCCTCGGAAACTGGGCGATGGTCAAAGCATGCCAGCAACTCAAATACTGGCATGAGAATATCTCCCCCCATTTCACAATGAGCGTCAATGTCTCGGGAAAACAGTTGATGCAACCACAATGGCCTCAATCCCTGGAGGCCACCCTGCTCTTAACAGGAATCGAAGCCCGTATGCTCTGCCTGGAAGTGACAGAAAGCTCCATCATGCAAAGCAAGCACCTGGCCATGACCGCCTTAGAGCAGATCAGAAACCTCGGGATTCGCGTTCATATCGACGACTTTGGCACAGGCTATTCTTCCCTCAGCAGGCTCCACCTGCTACCCATTGACACCTTAAAAATCGACCGCTCCTTCATCCAGAATATGGAAGAAGAACCAGCCAGCTCGGGAATCATCACCGCCATCGTCACTCTCGCTAATACCCTGCATTTAGAGGTCGTCGTCGAAGGAATTGAAACCGAAAAACAACTGGCACATATCAAAGAAC
>JALTMC010000069.1 GCA_027005175.1 Myxococcales bacterium | reverse complement strand
AGTCCCAGCTTTACCACGACACTGACTGGCCTCCACATCGACATTTTTGAGGTTGCCATGCGCTTGCATCAACTGAGTAAAGTAGGTATTCGCTTGCTCTGTCTTACTTTGGGCTGTACTCTTGAGAAACTCAGAGCGCTTGTTCTCCATCAAAAACATCAAAGCCTGTGCGCGAGAAAACTTTTCCCCCAAACAGTCTACAGCGAGAAGATCTTTCTTATCACGAGCTTCTTTCAGCTTTTCAATCATCTTGTTATGGATCTGTCGAGCTTCAAGAACCACCTTGCCCACCAGTTTGAGCTTCTGTTTGGTAGACAGCTTCATGGCACGCACAGCCCATGACTGACTCTTCTTACCCTTTTCGGCTTGTGCCTGCATCGGCACGAACAGCAGAGCACACAGCCCACTGATCAACATCCCTGTCCATCGAGATTTTTGAGTCCAAGCATTCCATTTCATGGCTGTTTTCCTTGATTGATCACAATCGGTTTATCCAAAAACCAGAATTTGAGTAGGTATATTGAAAGCACCCAACACCAGAACATACAATCCAAACGCTCATGTTGTCAATGACACAACAGCATTGGCTGTATGCAACGAAGCCCCTTACGAACTCCTGTGTCCACTTTCCGTTCCCAAATCACGCTTCATCGATATCATTACTCTCTCCTCCTCAAAATATCACATCCCTTCTTGCGAAAAACGGCGGTTCGTGAAAATAATTTAAAAGAGTGGTATACAAAAGGCGACAATGGACGGAGGAACCTCGCGAAATGAATCTTCAAAAAAACGCAAAGAAACAAAGATATATCAATAGACTCACCCTGCTCACGCTGTCTCTTTTGACCCTCTTTACATGCCTCCAAGGATGTGGTGGGACAGTGCAAGGGGCGCCCGTGATCAGGCTGTTTCGCTTCGTGGGGCAAGAAACCAATCGGAAAAATATTTTTTACTTCAAGCTCGAATGGGAAGATGCAGAAGGAGATCTGGCGAGCGCAGAAAAAGCTGCCAGGGTTGTCTTCAAGGTAGAAGACCTTGACAACACCACACAAGCTCCCACAGAGATCCCCATCTTGTTCAGCCAAAATGCAATAAAAAAAGGGACATTAAAGGGAACGATCCCCAACGATAAAATACGTCCCATCCAGTTCTCTATCGATATTCGGCCCGATCCAGGCAAGCCCTATCCAAAACGCATCAAGGTCACAGTCAGCTTATTCGACAGCCAAGGCAATGTATCCAACAAACCCTCTGTTACCATCCAAAGCCAAGGTATCTAGCCTATGATTCAGGTTGTTCGTCGTGGGGCAACAGAAAGCCCAAGCAGAGACAAGAGAGACACAGGATCGCCTTCGCAGGCCGTACACCACACCACCGAGGCGGTGAAACAAGCCCGGCACACCACCGGCCTGATCCACTGCTGGTCTAAGACACCACCGGCCTGCTAAGCCGTAGGAGAACGTTCGTGGATCATGTGGGCCAGGCTCTCCAACAAAGAGATCAAGCATCGAAAGTTTACTCAACCTCTTGGAGAAGATGAGAAGAAGATGAGAAGAAGCAAGCGAAAAACACGCCACAGTAAGACACAAAGGTGGGTCCAGGGCAAGCCGAAAGAGCAGCTGAAAGCTCACTCGAAGCGGGTTCACCGTTACGGATGGTGGATGGGGTTGTGGATAGCTTTGTTTGTCCCAACCTTGACTCACTGTGATGTGATCTCGCCCGGTATCAGTGGACGAGTCACACTGGGAAGAAGCCACCTCATCTCTCAAAATGCCCAGAGGATCGTGGTCAGTCTCTACAAACCAGAGGACTTCAGCCTGGCCCTCTCCATGCCGCACAAAGGAGCCATTCCGCTATCACAAAAGATACTACACTCCGTCAACACACCTCCCTACGATTATGAACTCGAAGCGAATCATCCAGGACAAAAGGCCTATGTGTTTGCTTTCTTAGACCAAGACAACTCT
>JALTMC010000068.1 GCA_027005175.1 Myxococcales bacterium | reverse complement strand
GCATTAAGGCACCGCTCTCGATCATCGGGCATGGCGTAGGCAGTGACTGCGATAATAGGAGTGTTGCACGAAGCACTGTCCGTGGAAGCACGAAGCTGACGAGTTGCATCAAACCCATTCATAACAGGCATTTGGCAGTCCATCAGAATCAGGTCATACGCCGTTTTTTGGGCACGTTCTACGGCAACCTTTCCATTTTCTGCGATGTCAACACGATAGTCGTATCTACGCAACATGGATTGCATGAGTCGCTGATTTACGAAGTTGTCTTCCACCAACAAGATCTTAATTTTTTGCTGGGGTGTGGTCGGCTTTGAAGTTTCGGGAGGGGACCAGAAACGATCGGGAAGTTCCGCGCTGGGCCACCACCATTGTCCGCTCCGAATGGGTGTGTGAATATCTGCCCGAGTGGGACGCTTAAAGCGGATGGATGCAGTAAACGTAGAACCCACACCCAATCGGCTCTCCACCTCAAGATTCCCACCCATCAGCTCCAAGAGTTGCTGACAGATACTCAGTCCCAACCCTGTACCTTCGTGAATGCGCTCTTCGCGACTGTCAAATTGGTAGAAGGGTTCAAAGATCTTTTTGATTTCAGAGTCGGGTATACCGATGCCAGTGTCCCGGATTGCAAAGGAGATGGTGAGATGTTCTTCCGTAACATCATCTCCCCACACCCCTATTTTGATACCACCACGATCTGTAAACTTGATGGCATTGTTGATCAGATTGGTGAGCAACTGCCAAACTCGAACAGGATCTCCTTTGATCAGATGAGGTGTATTGGCCGCATAATGCAACGTGAGATTTAATCCCTGCTCCTGGGCTTTGGGGAGCATTGTCTGCACGATCGTTCCAAGCATATGCTCGATGTCAAAGGGGATATTATCGAGAGAGAGCTTGCCGGACTCAATACTTGAGATATCAAGGAGATCGCTGATCACCGCGAATAGAGCTTGAGCAGAGTTGTAAGCGAGACCTAAATACTCGTCTTGCTGTGGTGTTGTATCGTTTGTCATTAAGAGTTCCAATGTACCCATGACACCATGCAAGGGAGTACGCAACTCATGACTCATATTTGTGAGAAACTCTGTTTTGGCCTGACTCGCTGCTCTCACATCATCAAGAGCTGTTGTGAGTTTCTCTTGCAAGAGTCGTTGCTCTGTAACATCACGCAACACAAGCAATGCAGCAGACTTCCCCTCAAACACCGCTGGCATGGAGGAGATCTCTACAAAAAGAGTCTCGCCATCCAAACGAAAGAGCTTCTCTTCCAAAACAGGAACACTTTGCTGCTCTTCTAGAACTTGTTTGATACGCTGCTGTACGACTTCTTGGAACTCAGGCGAAACAAAAGATAAGACGGAGCGGCCTAGAAGCTCATCCGCCGTTTGCGCCCCCATGAGTCTGATTGCAGCACCATTGACCTTCACTATTTCACCGGCCACATGCATGACAATGGCGTCCGGTGAATATGTCATAAACTGCCAAAGAGAGTCAGCTTCCTGCATCGCAATAGGAGGACTTGACTTTTCATTTACTGAAAGAAGTTGTTTTCTGTGAGAATCTTCGCTTGTTTTGTGTGGAGCCTCAGAGGCTCTTTCTTCATGTTCACTCATGGTAGTGATCTTTTTGTCTGGTTGAAGGAGGTTCACACAGAAAAGTCAAACAACACACGTCATTCAAAGTAACAGAAACATGGTGTGGCGCAAAGGTGTTTGCACCTTTTTAAACGAAGCATAAATTGTCAACAAGAACGATCCTCTTGAAGGATCGCTACGAATGGACGAGCGATTTGTACCCAGAAATTTGAATGCTAGCAAAAAGACTGACCTACATCCTGGCTGTCACGTCAGGAGAGTCTTTCTTACACATAACAGAGATCATGCTCTGAAGCTAGTGGCGACCTGAAATTGTCATCGTATGGCCCATCCAGAAAGCCCGGTTGCAACTCAAGAGTTCGGGATCAT
>JALTMC010000067.1 GCA_027005175.1 Myxococcales bacterium | reverse complement strand
AAGCAAGCAGCCTCTGTCTAAGAAGCCCCACACAAGCGGGTTTCCTCCTCTATACCAGTCATCCCCATAGACCCCGCGCTGTGATGGAGCTATACTCTTGGCGTGGGCGTTATTCCCAACCGATCTCATTCCCCCAAAAAAGTTTCAAAGGAGAGCCTCTCGTGTCAAGAACGACCTCCGAGAACCCGATGGATGCCTTCATCCAGCAGATTGAAGAAGTGCCGTATTATCGCTACCTCGGGATTCGCATTCGCCACTACGGTCGTGGGGAAGCCACCGCACGAATGGAAAACAACCGGATTAACGGACCCTTTGGCGTCATTGATGAAGGCCCCTTGCTCACCTTGGGCAGCCTGACCACACAGATCGCAACCCTCACCTTAGTTGGACAGGGACGCAGCGTCATCCCTTTGGAACAGCGTTTGAGTATGTTGCGCCCAACCAAAAGTACAAAGTTTTTAGCCCGAGCCAAGATCGACCATCTGCGTGCACGCATAGCTCAAGGGCGATTTCGAATCTTTGATGAAGAAGGCGAGATGATCGGCTCTGGTGGTCTGATCGCCTATGTGCTCCCTCGTACACAAGTAGGTCAATGGAAACTTCAACCTTTCCCTCCCCCCGACACAGATTTTGACGCCTCAAGCACCGATCTCGACTCCGAAATCCCCATTACATTTCAATACACCAATGAACACTACAAGGAAGATGAATAGTCGCCCGTATTATTTCTTTTGGCATCGGAGTTCAAAGGTACTGACAAGCAAAGATGAATAATCGCTCGTATTATTTCTTTTGGCATCGGAGTTCAAAGGTACTGACAAGCAAAGATGGTGTGGACACAAGGGAAGCAGGCCAGCAGGATTTTCGACGGACAGCAGGCACACCAAAGCCAACAAAGGAGCAGAAGTACTCGCCGTCAGCGGCGAGTACGTTCACTGAGCCACAACAATCTCGATATCCAGGAAGCGCACTGTTTGCTTTGCAGAACGTTGTTTTAAAGTTTTGGTAGAGGGCATTTTTTTCATCGATGAGCACAGCTTTGCGTCGTGTGAGTTCTTGACCGACCACCTGCTCTCTCTGCTTGAAGAGAACTCCCATCACACCATCCACTCGACGAAGCAAGGCATTCTGTCCGATTCCCTCAGAGACATTCATTCGCACCACCCATAAGGTATCTTGTCGTGTGGGGTTGACCTCATTGTCCAATTTAACTCGATACCCTGTCAGACCAGACACACAGATCCCATCCACCTTTGCATCCACTTGTCGGATAGCGGGAAAGCAGATCTTCTCCCAGGTGACAAAGCCCTCTCCACCCGCTTGGGAGAGTGTGGGTACTTCCAACTTCAAGATCCCAGACAAACCTGAGCGTTGAAGTTGAAGATTCAAGACTTGACTATCGAGTAGTTCATCATAACTGGCTCCGTTCTGTTGAGTCCAACATGGCATAGCCACTTCGCCAAGGCTTACATTTCCAGAGAAGCAGCGAGAGCAGCTTGCCCCACACTGTTTGAGCCGACCCGATGGTGCCTTTCCCAGCCAATCACTGAGTGCGTGTGCTTGGAGACGAACTTCCCATTCTCGAAGCTGCTCCATCCAGCGGATGCGGTTGAAGATACGACGTAAGTTGCCATTTTCACCGTGGAGAACCTCCAGATCCAGAACGGGTCGTATTAAGCTACCTGCCGCGACCTCAAAGCTCAAAAGGCTCCGACCGCAACCGAGATGAAGCGTTGGAATCAAGCAGAGAAGAAGAAGGCACCAAGAGAAGCGAAGCCCCAAAAGATCCCCCACATCGTTAGTCAGAGGTTGGCTTGGGAAGTCCGGGAAAAAGATCGCGTCGAATATGGTTCCGGCAGGGAACCATTTCTCGGACCTGAGCGATGCGTTTGGGTGAGAACTCTGCAACAGCCAGGCCCTCTCCTTCTGAGGCACAAGCAAGCACAGTACCCCAGGGATCGGCGATCAAGGAC
>JALTMC010000066.1:4357-8126 GCA_027005175.1 Myxococcales bacterium | reverse complement strand
GGACAGGCGAATCGCCGGGCTGGCTCGAACATTGGGCTGGACCTATTCTCGGTATGCGGATGATCTCGCCTTTTCCTGGCACCAGGATGGTGAACCTTTGATCTCCGAGTTATTGGGTTGTACCAAGAGCATCATCCGGGAAGAAGGGTTCCGAGTTCACCCCAAAAAGACTCGTATCATGAGGGGTGGAAGTCGCCAACTGGTCACAGGTCTTGTGCTCAACACAACAGCAGGAGACGAACCAACCAAAGCCCGACCGACACGTCGCATGGTCCGACAACTCCGAGCCGCCATTCACAACAGAGCGCAAGAAAAGCCCGGCAGGGAAGGAGAGTCACTCCAACAGTTGATGGGGCTTGCTGCCTTTGTTTGTCAATCCGATCCCCGCAGGGGTCAACCTCTTCTCAACCAGGTTCGAGAGCTGATTCGGAAAGAGGAAGCCAAAGCTCCCTGACCCATGATTCACGTTGTTTGTTGCGAGGCGAGAGGGTCGTCTGGAATCGGCTTTTTGGGTGCGTGATTGGCAATCCATTTGAGGTTGAACAGGTTCACTGTGATATGAACTGTAGCAGGTACGAGAAGGCCACCACGCCACAAGTGGAGCCCCCCGACGATCAAGCCAAAGACAACAGCAAAGACCGTCCAGATCATATAGTGACGTTTGGGGCCAGTGTGAACCAGTCCAAAAAGCAGACTGACCAGAATCCAGGAGAGGATGGGAGAGTGGATGCCGCGAGCAAGCATGGGTTGGAGTGTTGTGCGAAACAGAGCCTCTTCGGCAACTCCACTCAACAAAGCTAAAACAAAGCAGGCTCCCCAGCCCATGGGTCCAAAGACCCTAGCAAACTCTTCTGTCAGTTGTTGTCCCCATTTGAGTCGGGGGGAGAGCCACTGAGAAAAGACCACCAAACCAAGGCCGATGACCAAGCCAATCCCGAGGTCTTCAACAGCTTGAGTTCCGTGAATCGCAAGGGTGGGATAATCACTGAGCCAGGAAGGCAGATCTATCGATTCGGAGGAAGCCAGGATTGCATACCAATCAGACCATCGCCCCCAAAGAAATGTAAGAAATGCAGCCACCCCAAGAGTGACTCCGTAGAAAACAGCTGCCAGACGAATCATTCCTGTCACACCATCCCTTGACAACATGTGTATTTCACTGCTAAAGCCCCATCGCGAGTTGGAAGAATCAAAGCATCGATTCTTTGCCTTTATGTTCGAAGTCAAGCCTGTTGAAATGGACCATAGCATGGGATGCGACTCGACTCCAAGAGCTTGACGTCAGATGGGTTTCGCTTTACCCTATCTGGCCAAGATGGTTGAAAGAGTGACCCATTGGGGTAAGCGTCATTCGCCAGCAAGTCGTACCCAAAAAGAAACGACAACAAAACGCTGAGCCGAGAGGTGCGTTCCAAAGGGTTTGAGTTGTGGTATTTAAGAAAACCGCAACGTCAACCACCCAAAGACCCGTTGCCCCATGTATCGCACAATCCCATCCTAGGCAAGACGCCAGCGTACATTGGGTTCTCGGAAGGAAGAAAAGGAGATTAGGGTGATCTGTGATCGCTGTGGGACACAAATTCCTGGAAGTGCACCAACCTGTCACAACTGTGGACATGTTTTCAGTAGTTCTGTAAACAAAGGTACACGCCAGGGAACTCTGATGCTACGGCGTCAGCGAAAAGCCAAGGCTATTCATAACCTACCATACAAAGTAGGAGACTGGATCGATGACCGATACAAGATCCAGGATGTTGTGGGCAAGGGCGCACTGGGAGGTGTCTTTCGTGTCACAGACACAGACATGGACCAAGAACTGGCTCTTAAGCTGATCTCCAAAGAGTTTCTATCGGGTGATGACATTCGCGCTCTTCGTCAGGCGATGCGTCGCGTCAAAAAGCTATCACACACCAACATCGTGCGAATCTATGAAGAAGGCACAGATCAAGATAACTTTTACTATACCATGCCCCATTTGGAAGGCTTGACGCTTGCCAAGATCATGGAACTGCGTCGCCAAAAGGAACAGTTCTTCAACCTCCAGGAAGTTGAACCGATCCTCTCTCAAATCGTGGATGCTTTGGAATACGCACACACCACGATTTACCACGGCTATCTCAAGCCACAAAATATCATCGTGTTGCCTGATGTTCTGAAGTTGACCGGATTTGGGATAGCCCTTGCGTTACCCTATGACAAGATCGTTTCAGCACAACGTAATGAGCCAGGATCTTTGGTTTACCTTGCACCCGAGCTAAAGCAAGGAATGGGTTGTGATGCACATGCCGATATTTACTCACTGGGTGTCATCCTAGGTGAGATGTTAACATGTCGAAAGAACCCGGAAGAGATCCCTTCGATCCAGGAGTTGAATCCCGAAGTCAATCCTCTCATCGATGTTGTATACCGACGAGCCACAGCCTTTTACCCCGAAGAGAGATATCTTCATGTCGCCGACCTAATGGCAGACATCGTCAGTATTATTGAGGAAGGAGAGTTGGCTGAAGATGACGAAGTTCCCACCCTCATTGTGGGTGATGAGCATATGTTTGACCTTCCGGGAATGGGTAGCCTTGCAGGAGAAAGCAGAGCCTCCATGGAAGTGACCCCGGTGACAATGGACCCGCACGATTTGCTATCGAACGATGAACTTAATTTCATAAGTCCACCACAACTTCCCGACGAACACTCCGAAATCATAGAACTGTCTGCATCGATGGAAGTGGTTGCAGTCTCTCCTGAAGAAGAAGAAATTGCAGATATCTCAAGACACTTGGTCACGGAAGAAGAGCATAAAACCATTCCGGCTGAGATGTACGAACCTGAAGCAGACCCGGTCATGTTGAATGACTCAACAACCATTCCTGCCGAAGCGCATGAGACCTCACCTCCAGACAGCCGCCCTGTCGTACAGTTCACAGGGGAAAAAGAAACCTATCGATTAACTCCTTCTTCCGATGAAAGAAGCTCCGCCTCAGAGTTGCAACCTCCTCCCTTGCCTGCGGATGCGACGGCGGGAGTCACACCACCACCTCTACCCTCAGCACAAGCAGCTTCTCCATTTGGTGCATTGAATGCGAAAAATGCTGAAGTGGGCAATGAGTTCGATGCCCCCATTCATCACGATGATGATACGACCCCTGCAACGCAGCTACCCAATATGTCCGGCCCACCGATAGTCTCCATCCAGGAGCACTACCCTGAGAGCGCACCCACTGTACCAGGCCATATCGCACCACTTCGAACAGTTCCTGTCGAACAAAGACTTGAAAGTGGTGGCTCCATTCCACAACTACCACTCCAACCTCCCGCCATTCCAGATCTCAACGCTCCCTATCCAAGCCCAATACAACAGGCCCATATCAGTGCCCAAGTCAACGAAGAAGAAACTGGATTCTCTCGATTTGGCATCTTCTTATTTGCCCTTGGACTGTTCCTGATCTTTGGCTTTGGAGGGGTCGCCCTCTTTTTCAAGTTTGTCTACCTACCCCGACTGCACATGGAAAAGCTACAGATCGCCAAACAAACACGAGACCTCCCGGTGGTTCCACGAACTCGCTCCTCCCTCAACAACTCGTTAGCCAATGTCGTTGTAAAAGCTCCTGTGTTGCGAACATCAGACAACTCAAATTCAGGAAAGTCCGGAGAGTCCAGGAAGTCCGGAAAACCTTCGCTCCCTGTGAGAGCAGGGGTACGAAAGAGGCGCACAACGCCAAAGTCGCTTCGTGGGAAGCCTCCCAAACGCAGGATCGCAGCGAAGCCGAAACAA
>JALTMC010000066.1:2864-4347 GCA_027005175.1 Myxococcales bacterium | reverse complement strand
CTCCTGGCCGCTCGCCAAAAAGCACGTCGAAAGAAGCTCCTGGCCGCTCGCCAAAAAGCACGTCGAAAGAAGCTCCTGGCCGCTCGCCAAAAAGCACGTCGAAAGAAGCTCCTGGCCGCTCGCCGCGCTCGCCCCAAACGTAGACGAAGGAGGAGAGGCAGAAGAGTGGCAGCTCTAACCAAGCGCTCCAAGTCCGGCAAACATTGCCCACGTGGAATGGCCTATCTCCGCAAAGGCGGATTTAAAATGGGAAGTGCCAAAAATGACGAGATGCGTTCGTTTGGAGAGTTGAGTTTAAAGTGGCGTCGTACCGGCGGATATTGCATCGACCGTTATGAATATCCTGGCAGAGGCCGCCGTCCCAAGAGAAATGTGACATTTTACCAAGCCAAGAAGCTGTGTGAAAGCAAAGGCAAGCGCCTTTGCACGGAAAAAGAATGGGAGCGAGCCTGCAAAGGTGGACGCAACTACAGATATCCATACGGGAACAAATTCAACGACAAGCGGTGCAATACCCGACGAAAGTCTGGGGAGAATCGCAGCGTCACATCAAGCGGTCGTTACCGCGGTTGTCGAAGTCGCTATGGTATCTACGACATGAGTGGTAACGTTGCCGAGTGGACCTCCTCACGATACCGCAGAGGCTCCTCTCGAACCGTCCGGGGGGGTGCCGCCAATCGACCGGACTGGGATGTTCGTTGTGCCAGTCGAAGATCTCTGTCTCCCTCTCGTCGAAAATCAACCGTTGGTTTTCGCTGTTGTGCGGACGCCAAATAAGCACAACCCACTGAGAAGAAAAGCCCTTTTTTTCGCCCCGTCACAAACTACTATCACACCGATTTTTCTGTTATAACAATGTTGATGTGCCGCACGATGGCACATCCAGTCTGGTTGATTGTAACTTGTCGAAAGCTCACACGACATTCCCACCCGGGACTTCCTCTCCAAACCAGAGTCTGCTCGTCCTTGCCACACAAACTGTTACTGTGCAACTGCAATGTAGGAATGAGACACAATGACACAAACACCTCCCCAAATAGAAAACCAACTACTCAAAATCGCAACCACTGCGAATATGGAAGTCGCTCATGTCCAAAGAGTCTTTGAGCTGATTCTGGAAGATGGTGTGTTTACACCTGATCTGGTTTTGATTGAGTTAGACTGGTTCTACAACGAATTAGGGCTTGACAGCTACTACTTCAAGACAACCCCAGATGCCTTGATCGCGAGTCATATTCAATCGTTGTATGCAGGAAAGGTGCTCTCCCAAACGACAGGAGAGGACATTGGCCTGAAATTACAAAGTGAAAGTGCCCAAGGCGGGATGTATGTCTGCCGCGAAGATCACACCTATGCCATCGATATAGAGCGGCGCCTTGAAGAGCGTTTTCCCACCTATCGACTTCAGTCGTACCGCACCAAAGGAACCACATCCCACGATACCAATGTACACCTGCGAATTTACTTTTTGTCGCCCCCCAAC
>JALTMC010000066.1:0-2854 GCA_027005175.1 Myxococcales bacterium | reverse complement strand
GAACCCAATCCAATGCCGGGTGAAACAGACATTACAAAACTCGCGACCAAAGATTTTCTAGCCAATCGATTGCCTCAAACCACCAACCGCTACCAAAACCTGCTGCGGCGTGAAGTGGACCAGCTGGGTCCTGTGATCGAGATATCAGAAAAGCCCGAAGCCAAAGAAACTCGGATCATGATCGCCTACCAGCACGGTAGCACACATAGCTATTTCTCCGCGATATCCGATGTTCTCAACTATTACGGAATTCACTCCAACCGCAAATACATCGAACAATTTTCCAATGGGATCGTGATCTACAGCATCTATGTAGACAGCAACTTTAATCGCGAAACTTTAGAGAATATCCGTGAAGAGTTAAGTCTCGCTTCCTTGCTACCCCAGACAAGTCTGACACCGCTATTTCAAGACGGTCGCTTGAGTATGCAAGAAGTTGTGTATGCTTACGCGGGCTGGAAGTTTGTTCATCAATTTTTGTCTCGATACAGCGCACAATATATGTCGCTTGCGACGGCCTTGAAGGATAGCCCTGTACATCTTGGGATCCTCAACCAGATGAAGAATCGTTTGAGTAAAGACACCTTCACAGAAGGCCGCATCTACGACACGATCTTTGCACACCCTGAGATCATAAAACAACTGTACAATGACTTTGCCAACCATCACTACCTACAAGAAGGCAAAAGAGTCAAAACCTTCAGCACAGAACTCAACAACGATCTCGAACAAAAAATTACACGTGAAGTTGTCTCCGAGTTGGATCAGATGATTCTATCGGGATTTATGACCTTCAACCGCCATATCTACAAAACAAACTTCTATCGCGACACCAAAACCTGCCTTGCCTTTCGGCTTGATCCAGGGTTTCTATCGAATATCGACTACCCCGAAACGCCCTTTGGCATATTCTTTATGATCGGCAGTGAGTTTCGTGGATTCCATGTCCGGTTTCGCGATGTCGCACGGGGCGGAATTCGAATCATTCGCTCACCAAACCCAGAAGCCTATACCCACAACGTTGAGTCCTTGTTTGATGAGAACTATCGCCTCGCTCTCACCCAGCAACGCAAGAACAAAGACATCCCTGAAGGCGGGTCCAAGGGTGTGATCCTTCTGTCGCGCCGCTACCAAGACCGCACAGAGGTGGCCTTCAAAAAGTATGTTGATGGTATGCTTGATGTCCTCATGCCGAATGAAGAAATGGTGGACCACTACAACAAGGATGAGATCCTCTTTCTCGGTCCCGATGAAGGCACTGCCGAGCTGGTGGACTGGGCTTCTCAGCACGCACGCAGACGTCGCTATCCCTTCTGGAAATCTTTCACCACAGGCAAGGGTGTTGAATATGGTGGCATCCCCCATGACCTCTATGGCATGACAACTCGGGGAGTTCATCAATACGTTTTAGAGATCCTGGCCAAAGAAGGACTGAAAGAAGAAGAGATAAGAAAAGCCCAAACAGGAGGGCCAGACGGCGACTTAGGCTCCAATGAGATCATGATTTCAAAAGATAAAACCCTCTCCATCGTTGATGGCAGTGGTGTCTTGTATGATCCCAAAGGCTTGAACCGAGCAGAGCTTATCCGACTCGCGGAAAACCGACTGATGGTCCGCCACTTCAACAAAGAGCTGCTGGGAGAAGGTGCCTTCCTTGTGACCATCGAAGATAGAGATATCACTCTACCGGACGGCACCGCCATCGACAGCGGCTTGCAGTTCCGCAACCAGTTTCATCTGCTGTCCTACTCTAGCGCGGACTTGTTTGTACCTTGTGGAGGACGCCCCTCCTCTGTCCATATCAACAATGTGGACAAGATGTTCGATGAAAAGGGCAATCCCCGCTTCAAGTATATCGTAGAAGGAGCCAATCTGTTCCTCACCCAAGAAGCTCGCATCGCCTTGGAAAAAGCTGGGGTCATCATCTACAAAGACGCCTCTGCCAACAAAGGTGGTGTCACCTCTTCCTCTCTTGAAGTCCTCGCTGCCCTCTCCTTTAATGATGAAGAGTTTGCTCTGCACGCTGTCGTAAAAGGAGACAATATCCCCGACTTCTACAGAAATTATGTCTCTGAAGTTCACACAAAGATCGAAGAGAATGCCCGCCTGGAGTTTGAGACGATCTGGAGAGAACACGAACGCACAGGCCAAGCTCGATGCATTATTACCGATCTACTCAGCAACAAGATCAATGAACTCAATGACAGAGTTCAAGTCTCAAGCTTGTGGAACAACCAACTCCTCCGCCGGAAAGTTCTCGAAGAGTACTGCCCCAAAAACCTGCTCAACTTACTCGGCCTTGACACCATAATAGAGCGTGTCCCCGACAACTACCTGCGTGCCATCTTTGGAGCGCAAATCGCCAGCCGATACGTCTACCAGTATGGACTCGACGCCAACGAAGTCGCCTTCCTTGAATACGTCAACAACAGCTTCTCCTAAGTGAGGTGATACGAAGGCTGAAAGCTCACGAAAAAGCCAGAAGAAGAAAACCCTGTCGATGCGACAGGGCTTTTTTGCAGGGACAGTTTCCCTGCTTGCTCCCAAAGAGCAAAACCAGGGAAACCGTTATTAATTCCCGGATGGGGCTGTGTAGGTAAAGCTGTCGTCAAAGGCCAGCTTGTAGAATCCTATCGGAGCCAGCAAGAACAGCCAGATGATGCCCCAATTTCGTTCCTGTCCAAAGCGTTCGGCCAGATCCATCGAAATGATGATCTGAAAAACAGGGCCAACGCAGATTCCAATCAAAACCCACCAGGCCGGGCGGCCTGCAATTTCACATAGTACAACCAGATTGTAAATCGGCACGATGGCGGCCCAGCCGGGCTTTCCTGCCTTTTCAAAAATCTTCCAT
>JALTMC010000065.1 GCA_027005175.1 Myxococcales bacterium | reverse complement strand
CTCCAGTGGTTGTTACAATATGCGCCAGGGGAGGGAGAGCAGTTTGCACGAACGTTTTTGGGACGGATGTTGTTTACCGGTGATGAAGTCTTCAAGAAAACGAAGGTGCTTTCGGGGGGAGAGAAGGTTCGCTGTATCCTGTCCAAGATGATGTTGAGTGGTGCCAATGTTCTGGCCTTTGATGAGCCGACCAACCACCTGGACCTGGAGGCTATCACTGCCTTAAATAATGGTTTAATTCGTTACCCCGAAGTGGTCCTCTTTTCCTCCCATGACCACCAATTTATCAGTACGGTCGCAAATCGGATCCTGGAGTTCACCAACAAAGGTGTCATTGATCGGGCGATGACCTTGGAGGAGTACCTCAAAGATGAGCGAACACAGACGCTTCGTGATGAGTTGTATCAAGGTCATGAGGAGTTACAACTCTAACTTAGCGTTGTAGCCGAACTTATCGTTGCAACAAGCGTCGATGATGATTTTGGGCTGTGTATGTCAATCGTGGTTGACAGGGTAGCGCAATCGGCTCCATCGGTTCATGCCACCAGCCATGGACGCGACATTGGTGAAGCCCATTTGTTCGAGAATTGCGGCAGCGCGGCCTGAACGGCCTCCGGAGCGGCAAACTGTAACGTAGTGTTCGTTGCGGTCCCAGGACAGAGCTACGGCTCCGAGTGTATTCAGAGTGACCAGTTTTGCACCTTCGATGTGACCCAGATCCCCATGAAACTCTCCAACACCTCGGACATCAATGAGTTGGTAGTTGCGAGGGCTCTCCTTGACCCACTCTGCCGTGACCTCAGGTATACCCGTGACGGTTCGTAGGATTGGTGCCCAGGGTGCTTCCGATGTCTCCAACTCAAAGGCTTCTTGAGGTTGGTATTGCATGTTGTAGTTCTGGTTGGTGTCTACAACATCTCGGTCTGGAAGTTCCCGAGCAAGAAGTCGGGCGAGAAACTCTTCCTCTGTGGGATCATCTTTTAAGTAGGGGTTGTTTTGTCGCTCTTCTGCGACGCTGGTGACGGTGTGCCCATGATAGTCTCTACCGGGATATAGCTCTGTGTGACTGGGCAGTGTGAGGATGTTGTCTTGTAAGGAATGAAACAGTTGGCGTGGGTCACTGTCGGGATGATCCACTCGACTCAAGTCTCGAATCAGAAGGGTGCTCCCTACAAAAGCTCGGCTGAGATCGGAGGTGACATACATCATATTACTGGCTCTTCGCCCTGGGACAGAGCGAGCTTCCAGTGCATGAAGTCCAAAGTAGATAGCATCACCGTGAGAGATCTCCTGGTCTGCTCCCTGCACTCGCGCATGGGCTGGCACCAGGACCTTGCTTCCTGTCCGTGCCCGAAGCATCGCGGCCCCACTCTTATGGTCTCCGTGAATGCCTGTCTCCAGCGTATACTCCAACTGCAAACCCATCTCTTCGATGAGTTGGATGTCGCGATCGACTTGACCCAGCACGGGGTCTATCAGGACCGCTTTTCGACGGAGCTGATCCGCCAGCAAATAGGTATAGGTTTGTGTCTCATAATCGATAAGTTGTCGAAATATCATCTTGTGTTCCTTCTCTCTTGTCCTACGGCTTCACTCTCTTGCTCGTTTCTGTCGATGGAAACGAGGTTCGGGATATTGTGGGTAAAGAGACTTTGAGGGGCATTCGGTTGCAAAGCATTTTGATATCTTGTCTATCATCTTGTGACGAACAACGTGAATCGTCCGGGTTTGGAGTTCTGTGACATGCACTCGTTACGTAACATTGTTTGCCATTCTAACGACTTTCAGGCTTGTAGCTGCTACATCCAAATTATTATTTGCAAGCATCTGCACAATAGTGTTACGACAAAACCAACCAGATTTGAGAATAAGCTTGAAGTGTTTGTACCATTTGAGGAGACCTCATGACAAAGAGAGAATACAAAGATCCTGATCCCCTGGAGACACGTGAGTGGCGGGAAGCCATTGATGTGGTGATCGAGCGGGAAGGCCATGATCGAGCGACCTGGTTGTTGGAGCAAACGGTCTCAACAGCCTATGCGGCAGGTGCAGAGTTACCAGACACCAATCGCACAACGTATCTCAATACGATCCCTGTCCATTTGGAGAAGCCATATCCAGGTAACATCGAGCTGGAGTCGAAGGTTCAGGCGATCATTCGCTGGAATGCGATGGCGATGGTCGTCAAAGCCAATCGTTTGCCTGCCAAACCCGGCGGGCATATCGCGAGTTATCAGTCCTCCGCCCATCTTTATGAGATTGGATTTAATCATTTCTGGCGTGCGCCTCAAGGCGATCTACCCGGCGATATGATCTACTTTCAGGGGCATGCTTCTCCCGGCATTTATGCTCGTGCTTTTGTAGAAGGTCGGCTCAAAGAAGAGCAACTTCACCACTTTCGTCGGGAGGTCGATGGGAAGGGGCTGTCCTCGTATCCCCACCCCTGGCTGATGCCCAACTTCTGGCAATTCCCCACAGTCTCTATGGGACTGGGGCCGATTACGGCGATCTACCAAGCTCGTTTTATGAAGTACCTGGAGAACCGAGGACTGATTCCCAAATCGGATCGAAAGATCTGGGCCTTCCTTGGGGATGGTGAGATGGATGAGCCCGAATCTCAGGGAGCTATCGGCCTCGCTGCACGAGAGAATCTGGACAACCTTATTTTTGTTGTCAACTGCAACTTACAGCGATTGGATGGGCCTGTTCGTGGTAACGGGAACATCGTACAAGAGCTGGAAGGGAACTTCCGTGGGGCAGGTTGGGATGTGATCAAGGTGTTGTGGGGATCAGGGTGGGACAAGCTCCTGGCGCAAGACCACAATGGCTTCTTAAAGAAACGATTTAACGAGTGTGTTGACGGTGAATTTCAAAGCTTCCGTGCTCATCGCGGTGACTTTATTCGCGAGCACTTTTTTGGGAAGTATCCCGATCTGAGAAGGATGGTGGAGCATCTCTCCGACGATGAGATCTTTTATGATCTGCTTCGTGGTGGGCATGACCGCAACAAGGTCTACAATGCGTACCTACGTGCAACGCAAAGTGAAGGGAAACCCACGCTGATCCTGGCCAAAACCGTGAAAGGTTATGGTATGGGGAATGCGGGAGAGGGTCTGAATATTACTCATCAACAAAAGGAGATGGCAGAAGAGCAACTTCGCGCCTTCCGGGATCGTTTTCAAATTCCAATAACAGACGAGCAGATCAAAGATCCCCCTTTTTTGAAACCTGTCGCTGGCTCTCCAGAATACGAGTACCTCCACGAGCGACGCAAAGCGTTGGGTGGCTATTTACCCCAGCGTCGCTCCAATGTGGAGAAGCCACTAGAGTTACCACCTCTCTCGAAGTTTAATCTTCTCTTTCAGGACTCGGGGAAGCGAACCGTCTCAACGACCATGGCAATGGTTCGGATTCTCGCTACTCTGGGGCGCGATAAGAAAATCGGTCCACGACTGGTGCCTGTGATTGCCGATGAGGCTCGTACCTTTGGTATGGAGGGGATGTTTCGGCAGGTCGGTATTTATGCCCATGAAGGTCAGAAATACACTCCGATCGATGCCAAAGAGATTATGCCTTATCGCGAAGACAAGAAAGGGCAGATCCTTCAAGAAGGTATCAATGAAGCGGGCTCTATTTCGTCTTGGATTGCGGCAGGTACTGCGTATAGTAACTATGGTATCCAGACGATCCCTGTGTATCTATTCTATTCGATGTTTGGTTTCCAGCGCATTGGAGACCTGGCTTGGGCGGCGGCTGATTGTCGAACCCGTGGTTTTCTTATCGGTGCGACGTCCGGACGGACAACGCTCAATGGGGAAGGTCTTCAACACCAAGACGGGACAAGTCATCTCTTCGCTCATAGCATTCCAAACTGCATCTCCTATGATCCCACATTTCAGTACGAAGTCGCGGTCATCTTTTACAACGGTCTGAAGCGTATGTATATCGACCAGGAAGATGTTTATTACTACATCACAACCATGAATGAAAACTACCATCATCCCGCGATGCCCGAAGGGGTAGAAGAGGGGATCATTAAAGGTATGTACTCCTTGAGCAGGAGCGCTGCGAAAGGCCCAAAGGTCCAACTGCTAGGGAGTGGTACGATTCTACGAGAGTCCATCGCAGCTGCTGAGATGCTAGAGAAAGACTTTGGTGTTTCTGCCGATGTATGGAGTGTGACCAGCTTTAATGAACTCTCTCGTGACGGGCAAGATGTGGAACGATGGAACCTCTTGCATCCCGAGGAGACTCCACGCAAAAGCTATGTGACACAATCCCTCGAAAATGCCGAAGGTCCGGTGGTCGCTTCTACCGACTATATCAGGCTTTATGCTGAACAAATTCGGCCCTATGTACCCAACTCCTACCACACCTTGGGGACCGATGGTTTTGGGCGCTCTGACAGCCGCTCCCGACTGCGTTCTCATTTTGAAGTGGACCGTCATTATATCGCTTGTACTGCTCTCAAAGCACTTGCTGATGAAGGCAAGTTGCCCGCCGCAACCGTGAGCGAGGCTATCAAGAAGTACGGTATTGCTTCGGATAAGCCGAATCCACGTATCTCTTGAGCTTAAAACAGTAGAACTTCCTTTGTTCCATCCCTTATGGAGAGAGAGTATAGGTATGAGCACCAAAGAAATTTTAGTCCCGGATATCGGGGACTTTTCTGATGTTGATGTGATCGAAGTTCACATCAGTCCAGGGCAGAAAATCCAGATTGATGATCCTGTGGTTACCTTGGAAAATGATAAAGCATCCATGGATATCCCAGCGGAAGAAGCTGGGATTGTCAAAGAAGTCATGGTCCAAGTCGGCAGCACTGTGAGTATCGGATCATTGCTCTATTTGTTGGAGGTATCTTCCTCCTCAGCTTCATCCAAACCTGTTGAGAGTGTGGCGAAGGCAGAGGCTACATCAGCTCCGGCCCAAGTTCATCCTGCTGCGTCGGCTGCTCCGGCCCAAGTTCATCCTGCTGTGGGCTTCACAAAGGTTGATGATTCAGACTTTAAGAAAGTACACGCCAGCCCTTCGATTCGGCGCCTGGCTCGCGAGAAGAATGTCGACTTAACTCGTGTGAAAGGGACGGGTCGAAAAGACCGCATCACCCGGGAGGATGTCGAAGAGTACATCAAGGCGCAGGCCTCCAAACCGAGCGCCAAAGCCGCTGCTTCCATCGCAGGAATTCCACCCATCCCTGTGATTGACTTCTCCAAGTTTGGTCCCACGGAGCATCTTGAACTTGGACGTATCAAACGCCTGACGGCCGCTGCGATGACTCGCTCTTGGCTCAATATCCCTCATGTGACTCACAATGATGAGGCCGATGTTACGGAGCTTGAGGCATTTCGTAAGTCGCTCAAAAAAGAGACCGAAAAACTTGGGCTTCGCGTTTCGATCTTGAGTTTTGCGATGAAAGCTGTGGTGGGGGCACTGAAAGAGTTTCCCAACTTCAATGCTTCTCTCGGGCCTGCCGGTGAGACCTTGATTCTCAAACAGTACTATCATATCGGTATCGCGGTCGATACGCCCAATGGGTTGGTTGTTCCTGTGATTCGAGATGTCGACAAAAAATCCGTCTACCAACTGAGTGAAGAGTTGATAACCATCAGCGAGAAAGCACGCAACAACAAGCTCGCTCTCTCGGATATCCAGGGTGGCTCCTTTACTATCTCCAGCCTCGGTGGCATTGGTGGCACCACGTTCTCTCCCATTATCAATGCACCTGAAGTTGCGATTCTAGGGATGACACGCTCGAAGATGCAGCCCGTATGGAATGGGAAGGAGTTCACTCCCAGGTTGATGCAACCTCTCTCCCTCTCCTATGACCACCGTGTGATCGATGGTGCACAAGCTGCACGCTTCTGTCGCTACCTCGGAACGATCTTAGCCGATATCCGACGATTGTTACTTTGAGCCAGGAGCCAATTCTATGAGTCTTGAATCGATAAAAGTTCCAGACATCGGCGACTTTGATGAAGTCGATGTAATCGAAATACATATGCAGGTGGGGGACTCTCTCTCTGTCGATGATGCGATGATTACCCTCGAAAACGACAAGGCATCCTTGGATCTACCTGCCACCATGGCAGGGGTTGTGACCGAAGTCCTCGTAAAAGTGGGTGACAAGGTCAAACAAGGCGACGTTATCGGAACGATAGAGGCTACAAGTGTCTCCGATACAACGGCTGACACCTCCTCCGACCTATCCGGTGATGCTTCGGAGGAGGCTGACCGCCCCTCTTTCTCCGGTACATTTCAAGCCGCTTCGCTACCAGGAACTGAGACCTATGATGGTCCTTATGACCTCCATGCCCAAGTGGCTGTGCTGGGCTCCGGTCCAGGTGGTTATACCGCCGCATTTCGTGCGGCAGATCTCGGACAAAAGACTGTCTTAATTGAGAAGTATTCCACCTTGGGTGGGGTCTGTCTCAATGTGGGTTGCATTCCCTCCAAAGCACTCTTGCATGCTGCCAAGGTGATTGAGGATACCCAGGACTTTGCCAGTCATGGCATTCAGTTTGCCGCACCCAAAATTGACTTGGACGCTCTACGCTCTTGGAAAGATAGCGTGGTGGGGAGGTTGACGGGGGGGCTGTCGGGACTGGCAAAACAACGTAATGTCGATGTGGTACAGGGTTACGGTCGCTTCCTTGATCCCAATCATCTGGAGGTCGCCGGTGACGACGGTAACAAGACCATCGTGCGTTTTGATCGTTGTATCATCGCTGTGGGCTCTCAGTCTGTGAAGTTGCCATTTATCCCGGATGACCCTCGTGTGGTCGATTCGACGGGAGCGTTGGAACTTCGCGCCATCCCCAAAAAGATGCTTGTGATTGGTGGAGGGATTATCGGACTTGAGATGGCCACCGTCTATTACTCCCTGGGTTCAAAGATCACAGTTGTTGAGATGTTGAAGGGCCTTATGATGGGGGCCGATCGCGATATCGTTCGTCCCTTCCAACGCTGGATTCAACAACGCTATGAATCCATCATGCTGGAAACCAGGGTGACTAAGGTAGAAGCCTTGCAGAAAGGCATGAAGGTCTATTTCGAAGGCAAAAATGCACCGGAAGAACCCCAGTTTTACGATATGATCTTGATGGCAGTGGGTCGTACCCCCAACGGTAAAAAGATCGACGCTGAGAAAGCAGGTGTCTTTGTTGATGAGCGTGGATTTATTCCAACGGTCAACTCTCAGATGAGCACAAATGTTCCCCATATCTTCGCGATTGGCGATGTGATCGGTCAACCGATGTTGGCTCATAAAGCGACACACGAAGGCAAAGTGGCTGCCGAAGTTTGTGCGGGGAAAGCCTCCTATTTTGACGCCAAAGTTATCCCAAGTGTTGCCTATACAGACCCGGAAGTTGCGTGGGTTGGAGTGACGGAGACGGAGGCCAAAGAGCAGGGCATAGCCTACGGAAAAGGTTCCTTCCCCTGGGCCGCCTCGGGTCGCTCTCTTGCTCTGGGTCGCCAAGAAGGCATGACGAAGGTTCTCTTTGATAAGGAGACCGAACAGGTCATCGGTGCAGGCATCGTGGGAACCAACGCAGGTGACTTGATCGCCGAAGTCGCTCTGGCCATTGAAATGGGTGCAGACGCTCATGACCTCGGCCTTACCATTCATGCTCACCCCACACTCTCCGAAACGGTAGCCCTAGCTGCCGAAGCCTTTGAAGGCTCCATTACCGACCTCTACATCCCCAAGCGAAAATAACTTATGTTCAAGTTGTGAAAAAGTTTGTTGCTAAGGGCTATCACTGACCTCTCTATCCCCAAACGAAAATAACGGCTTCTTCTCTTCAAGCGAAATACTCTTTGGAATACTTCTCCATTTGGTCTTGTTGGAGGGAAAGAGTACACGACACAGCTTGGAAGGTAATGGCTCACGACTTGGAAGGTTGTGACTGGAAAGTGAGCGATTGCCAAGGTGAAATTCTCCCGTAAGGCACGTAAAGGTCGTCAGGCTCTTTCCAAGACAACTTCATATACCGCGAGTTATCACAACTTGCGTTTAAAATGTAGTTGTGATATCTAGAGTCATTGGTCAAGTATAGAATGGAATGGAGCCAATGATTCGTATCGAGTTTACAGAAGAAGAAAAGCAAGCCCTCCATCATGAGCGATTTCATCATCCTCATCCC
>JALTMC010000064.1:1368-8161 GCA_027005175.1 Myxococcales bacterium | reverse complement strand
TTGACGGTATCGTATATCTCGTGTACAAAAAACGCCTACCCATGGAGGATGATAAAGGTAATGGTTTATCCCAAACTTGCTATTTGGCTTGGAGTTCTTGTCTTTTTGATGGGCTGGAGCAGTCATGGAATAATGGGACAACAAGCAGAGGCTTCTACAACCGGAGTCGCACGTCGTTGCCAACGTGTATGCCGACGGATCCAACACAAACATCTGATCCGGCGTTGCAAACGTCGATGGAATTGTGGTCCTCAGTACGAATGTCGTTGGATTCGTTACTCTCACCTGGACTCCGATGGTAATCGTCGCTCCTATCAAAAGAGACAGTGTGCTTATGTTCGCCGTTGCTCCAACGTACAAGTCTGTCGCTATCTCAAGTGGACTCTCCAATGTCGAAACATCTGTACCAACTCCCCCGAGCAACCTCTGGCTCATTTGAGTGAAGAACAACGGCATAAACTCGTAAACTTAAAGACTTGTGGCTTGCGCGGTGAAGAGCTGCTCTTATTCCAGCAAGTCAACCTCGCTCGTTTGCGCCACAAAAGGCACCCTCTGCGTTGTCTTACAAAACTTATCAATGCTGCTCGACAATGGAGCCAGGTTCAATGTTTTCGAGGGCAATTGTCTCACTCCCGCTTGCGTGAACGTCTGCAAAAGGCAGGTTTTCACTGCAAACAATATGCAGAGAATGTCGCTGCAGGAAGAAACACTGCCGTGCAGGTGTTTCACCGATGGATGCGTAGCCCTCATCATCGTCGTCATATCCTTCATCCCAAGTTTACACACTTTGGCGGTGGTCTCTACCTCTGCTCGTCCTCCAAATACACCCACTTCTGGACCCAGCTCTTTGTGAAGAAGTAGTCGTTTATGAAAAAAAAATGGACATAACCATGAATGACCTCCTTTTGTGTGCAAGTTTGAGATGACAAATATGCTGAATACTTGGTTCGAACCATGGGTTTTCGCAGGTTCAGAATGGGGCTAAAACCTCCACTATGAGGAAGGAAAACCCGACTAAAGTCGGCTCAATCCTTTGGTTTGCCCTGAAGGGCAAGTTGTTCGGAGTGCGCTTTAGCGTACTTTTTACCCTCAGAGTGGGACTTTAGTCCCATGGATATACAGGAAATTTCGCTATGTCCATTTCTTTTACAGGCTGTCTGTTTCCCGCTTTATTGAGGAAAACATACGATTGCCCTGGGGTGGCAAAGGGCTGGGCTTAGGTGTTATTCCTGTTTGGCACAGGTTCTGAATCCAGAGATCACATCGTTGCGAGCGGGTTGAAAAAAGTTTCGGTATTTATTGGTTGCAAGTCTTGTACGTGTTGCCCATGCGCCGCCTTTGAGTACCTTGGGATAGCCAAACCAGGGAGCTGAGTATTCTCGGTATGGATAGTCGACGATGAAGCCGGGTAGGGGGTAAAAGGGGTCGGCTGTCCACTCCCATACATTGCCAATCATTTGTCGACATCCAAAGGCGCTATCACTTTCAGGAAATGCTCCGACATCCACACAGCCCATGAAGGTTGAGTCAAGGTTGGCATAGTTGCCATCGTTGGTTTGCTCGCCCCAAGGGTAGCTTCGTTTGGTTGCGGTGTTTATCTTTCCATCGCTTGTGGGTTCTCCGGATGCTGCTAAATCCCACTCTACTTCTGTTGGAAGTCTGCGACCGGCCCAGTTGCAATATGCTTCAGCCTCATACCACGACACATGAGAGACAGGGTGGTTTGGTTCCAGGTCAACACAGGTGTCATAGTTTCTTCGTAGCCAGCCTGCTTGGCCTTTGAGCCAGTAGATGGGAGCTTCCACTCCTCGCTTTGAGCGCCAGATCCATCCTTGTGTGCTCCAAAGCTCTCTTCGTTGGTATCCTCTGTCCTCCACAAATCCTTGGAACTGTGCGTTGGTAACAGGTGCGCGTGCTATTTGATAAGGAGCAACCTCAACTGGATGAGCCCATTTTTCATTGTCAAAGACAAAAGGGTCTTCAGGCTTTGCACCGAGCATAAAGGTTCCTCCCGGTATTTCAACATCACCTGGAAAGTCTCCGGCGTTTGGGGCTGCTAAATGCTTGAGTTTGGGTTTGGCATACCCCAAGGTTTGACGCATATAGGTGATAGCCTCACCGTGCATATCTTCATGCAAAACAGCCAACATGTATAGGTAGGTTTCTTGTGCTGATGGTTCGTGTGTATCGAGTCTTTCGATACTTTTATGATATACCTTGGTCATGTAGTCGACGATGCCACTCCGGTCGGGTAGGGCGAGTCCCCATCGGTCGTCGTGATCCACTTCAAAGGAGTTGAAAAGATCATTTCCACCTTCGATGAGAGGAGGGGCTCCATCAAGGATTTGGCAAACAAAGGCATCGTAAAAAAATGCAACATGCCCCAACTCCCAGCGAAGTGGATTGACGATATCTTTGCGAGGGACATCCCATTGGTCATCCGTCAGATCTTCAACAAGGGACAGAGTACGCTTTCTTGTATCTTTGACTTGTCCTATTAACTCGGATTTGGGAAGAATAAAATGTTTATCCTGTAATTGTTTCATAGTAGAACTCCACTGAGAAAAGGTTCACTCTATAAGACTATTCTCGCCTAGCATCTAGGATTCATAGCTTACGCTTGCAAAATGCAGCGAGCTTCTTACAGCATTTGAGTGGGTATACGTTATGGTCTGGGTGTTATTTATGACAATAAAGTGTAAATAATCACGACTTGCCTCCTTTCGTGTGAAAGTTTGAGATAGGAAATGTACTGAAAACTGGGAGTAAATCATGAGTTTCATCAGGTTCAGAGTGGGGCTGGAATCCTCACTCTGAGGACGAAAAAACCGACTAAAGTCAGCTCAACACTTTGCCCCGAAGAGCAAAGTGTTCTGAGTGCCCTTCAGGGCAGTTTAATACCCTCAGAGCAGTGGCAGCTACACGTAAATACAGAGCATTTCTCTGTGCTTGACTTTTGAGCAGGCAGTCAGGCTTCCCGTATGTACAAATAACTCTTGCTCCTGAAAGAGAAGCGAAATTCTGTACAATCAAAAGAGCGAAACTTCTTGATTATTTCATTGTCAGGTGTGAAATAATCTGGGAGCTACTTCCACTCCACGGTGTTTCTATTCCAGGAAAAGTAGCTCCTCTTCCAAATCCTCCGAACAGGAAAAAAAATCCTGGGTTCGCATGATCTACTCCAACGTAATACCCTTGGTCAGGCCCGGTGCTCCCGAAAGAGAGACCCGTGATGACCTTGCCATCTTGCGAAATACGCAGCGATAAGGCATCCCTGTTTGATGTACCATCTCCTTTTTTGGGAGTCACAAAGCTTAAACTTTTGAATTCGATAGAGCCAGAAAGCGACCCGACTGCATAAATATCTCCCTGTTGAGTGACATCTACACCGTAGAGTACACTTGTGCTATCTTTTTTACCGATCAGGAACCACTCCCATGTATAGGTAGGAGATAGCTTTACTAGAAGCATTCCTCGACCACTGATTCCTGTCAGAGTTCTTGTGCCGAGAGAGAGAGAGCTAAGGTATCTTCCTGCAACATATAAATTTCCTTGTTTATCCAATGCGCTGTCAAAGAAACGATGATTTCCTTGAACAGTCTGGCTTTTAAGTAGCTTCAGGGAGTTTGAAAAGCGAACAAAAATACTCTGAAGTAAAGTTGTTCCAGAAAACTTCTTTCCTAGAAGGGTAAAGGAGTTTCGAGCAGCGCGGAGCCAAAGGTGAAGCTTGTTGTCTGGCCCTATGTGAATGTTCATAACTTGCAGTTCGTATCGAGTCTTAGAGCCTCCAATCAGAGAGCTTTTGATGAACTTTCCTTTTGGATCGATAAAGGATAGTACTAAGCCCACGCCCGTGCGATAATCTAAGGAGGCATTGATCACTGTAGAGCCAAAGACAGAGGCCCCTACTACTGAGGTGACAAGTATTACTGTATTCTCTGGTGATACAGTCAAAGCGACTCCTGTAGAGTTGGATAGAAGATCTCCTGCCGTTTGAACCCACATGACTTTTCCAGTTGCTCCGATCTTTACAACAAACATATCATTTTCTCTTGATGCTTTTGACGCCTGTGAGGTGACTGTAAAGGAGCCAAACTTTGCTGCTCGAAAGAAGTTGCCTGTGATATAGCAAGCTCCATCAGAACCAATGGCAAGATCCGAGACTCTCTCAGCTTCTTTTCCCCCCATCACATGAGACCATAAAATGTGGCCTGATTGCGATAGTTTCATAACGAAAATATCAGAGAAATGCGAAGGGTACAAACAGTGACCTTTACCACATGTCGAGCCTTTGAAGTTACAGTCTGTGTCAACTTTACAACTTGTGTTTTTAGGCAAGCCAATGGGCTTGAGGGTAGAGCCTCCTATTGTTATCGCTCCCCAGAACTGGCCCGTTAAAAAGACATTTCCCTTGCTATCTGTCTTGACACGTATTACCTCATATTCCTTCTTCTTTTTGAAAGACTGAAAAGCTCGAAACCACGATAAAGGAGCGGTCTGTTCAGCTTCTTTTTCAGGAGTCTGATCTTTTATAGGCTCTTGAAAATTTTCTCTTTTAACTGGGTGTTCTACACGAGAAGAAGCATCATTTGATGCCTCTGCTCGTATCATCTCTTCCACCCGCTCGTACCCCTGTCCCTCCAATCCAGAAATGGCATAATAGGTACTACAGCTATGAAGGAATCCAACAGCAATGATACATCCAAGAGACAGAGTTCTAAACCTGGAACCAGACATCATACTCTCCTATATTCTTATGAAGGTGAAGCGGGCATAACCATGAGTTTCCTCCTTTGGTGTGCGGGTTTGAGATGATAAATTCCATGTTGAGGTCGATAGCTTATTTCCAATTAGAAAGCTTGTATGATTTGTTGGATTCCGGTCCAGGGGATGCGTTTGTGTGGTGTTTGGGGGGTTGAGGAGCGTGTGGGGAGCAGAGGGAGGTTGTTGGTGGAGATGGCTTGGAGTGCGGCTTTGAAGGAGGTTTCTTTGGGGTTGCCTAAGTTTTGGGTGATGTCGTCTTCTGCGGGGATATCGGGCTTTATTCCCTGAAAGTAGTCGCCTTCTCCTGCGTCATTTACAATACGGAAGCTGATCAAAGAGATAACCTTGTTGAAGAAGGTGAAGTTATAGGCACCTACGGGCTTTCCGTAGGTCTTTGTTCCTATCACAACGACGGGCATAAGTGGACGAAGTCCATTGATAACAACTTCGCTAGCGGATGCTGTTGAGCCACTTGCGATGATAAAGACGCGTTTGATGTCGATGGCGTTGTCATTGGGTTGAAAGCGGCTGTCATTGTTCCAGCTTTTTAATTGTTGGTTGTGGTCATTCTTATAGAAGATCTTGTCCTTGCCTTTTTTTCCCGCAATCAAGCTACCCAAGAGAGTGGCAACACGGAGTAAGCCTCCTCCATTGTAGCGCATGTCAAGCACGAGTTCGTCAATGTTCTCCTTCTTGAGTCGGCTAAACTCTGTTTTAAGTTCATCTTCGGAGGGTGATATAAATCGGTCAAAGTAGAGGTAGCCGACTTGTTTTTCTGCAATCTTATGAAAGCTTGCGGCAAAGACGCTACGCAGCTGGACCGAGGACTTAGCGGCTCTGTATTCTTTTACTGTGCCATTGTATTCTAGCTCGAATACCACCTCAACACCTTTCTCATTTTTTCCAAAGATGGTGTCCCATCGTTTTTCATCTTCGATTTGTTTGACACTCACGCCATTGACTGATTTGACCTGCATCCCACGTCGAATCCCAACGTTGTAAGCGGGGGAATCTTCGTAAACGAGGGCCATTCGGAGTTGGTTCTTTTTGTCATAAGACATTCGAACTCCCAGACCAACATACTTACCTTTGTAGTAGTTATCATAAGCAACACGATCTGAGATGCTTGTCCATCGATCCATGCCTTGTCGTTCGGGTCGAAAGGCCAGTTTGTCCACGACCTCTTCCGGAGTTTTGAAGTCTGTTATCTTTGTTTTTGGGATCTTCTCGGCCCAGAGATACGTTCTCGACATTAAATGATAGACATACTCTTTGGCTGTTGTTGCTTGGATATTTACGACATTACTTTTGATGTGTCCCATCCTGGCAACAAATCGATAGGTTCCTGGCTCCTTTGTTTGGAATGTTTTTTCTTTGTGGAGTTTGTTGTCGAGATACAATTGTATCTTGGGACTCCACTTTTTGAGCTCTTTGCCTTTGGAGTCCAGAGCCATTGCTTTTAATGTCGCCTTATTCTTCCCATCTGCAGGCATCAGTGACGATGAGGAGCGCAGGGTAATTTGATAGACCTCCAACGGTGCACAGTAAGATAACAAAGATACAACATACAAGAAGCAGAATGTTGGGAGGATAAGCTTTTTCACGATGGTTCCGAGTTTTGATGTAGGTGGATTGTACCTGACATGGACCCATCTGAGAATTCCATTCTCCGGTTGCTGATTGCTTCGATTCTGTCAGGGTATCATTTACAGGCTGTCAGGTTCCCGTTGAAAGTTATTTTACACCAAACAATTCGACGTCAAAGATGAGGATAGAGTTGGGTGGAATGCCTGCGGGGTGGCCGCGTTTACCGTAGGCTAGGGCAGAGGGAATCACCATGATCCGTCGTTCTCCTATTTTCATATCCGCGACACCGATGTCCCAACCTCGAATCACTGCGCGTCGTCCCAAGGGGAAGCCGAAACGCTGACCTCTTTTTCGGGAGCTGTCGAAGCTTTTGGCTTTGGTGGGGTTGGCGCTCTTGTCCTATCTTTTAGAGAACCAGTCTGTGTAATGGTCTGGTACGGTT
>JALTMC010000064.1:0-1358 GCA_027005175.1 Myxococcales bacterium | reverse complement strand
GTGCTTTGGCTTTGCCCTTCTTGGTCGATTTCTGGTTGCCCAGTAAAATGGACGCAAAGATAATGCCCCCAAAGACAAGCAAAATGACCACTGCGCGTGTGCTCGACGAATTCATTGTAGAACCTCATAAGTTTTGAAAAGTTTAAGATGACTATTTGACGCAGCGAAAGCCTATGGTTTTGCTGCGTCGGGTGACATAGAAGTCGGAGCGGTAGGTTACGTGGATACGGTCGGGAGGGGAGTTCCATGCACCACCACGAATGACGCGATATCGCCCCCCTCTTGTGAGGTTGACGGGATTTTTATCGAAGCCTCGGGTGTAGTATTTATCGTCGAAGCGGTCGCGGACCCACTCCCATACATTGCCGGACATATCGTATGCACCGTAAGGGCTGCGGCTGGCTTTGAGGCTTCCTACGGGGTGAGTGCTGTTGCGGCAACCTTTGTAGTTTGCTTTTTGACACGTAGGTGACGTGTGACCCCATGGGTAGAGTTGGGGGGTTTTACCCCTGGCTGCTTTTTCCCACTGCGCCTCTGTGGGCAATCGTTTCCCTGCCCAGCGACAGTATCGTCTTGCGTGGTACCAGTTGACACAGTTGATTGGATGGTTTGTGCGGCTTTTGTGTCTTGCGTTGCATCCACGGCGTCGGCTCGGTTGCTTGCATACTTTGGCGTCTACACACTTTTTGTATTTTGCGACTGTTACTTCGTATCGATCGATCCAGAAACCGCGCTGAAAGATGCGTCGCATGGGCTTCTCTCGTGACATCCCCGCGTTGTTGCCCATCCAGAAGGGGCCACCTGCGACCCATACCATCTCTGCGGGGCCAGAGCGTTTTAAACGAGCCGAGACAGCGTGTGCTTCATTGGGGCCAACAGTGACTTTTTTTGTTACGTTGCGATGGCCTTTCAGAGTAAATACCAGGGTGTGCTTTTGTGGTGTAACTTGCAGTACTGTTGGCGTCTTTTTCCCAGTTTCCTTACCATCCAATGTGAGCAATGCACCTGATGGAGTTGATGTCACCTTAAGAGGGCTTAAGTTCGTTTTACGCGAGAGAGGGACTGCGATGCTCTGTGAGTGGTTGGCTTTCACCATCAGGTCGCGAATGTGAGTCTGATAACTGGGCAATCGCAGCTGGAGCTGATAGCGACCTGGACGCAGTCGCAGACTTGTAGGTGTTCGCTTCCTGGTGTTGCGACCATCCAATATGATACTGGCACCCTTGGGGGTCGTCTTGAATCGAATTCTTACCTTTCTGCTGTTTCCTGAAAGACGTTGAGCCTTTGGTGTAGATCGTCGCTCTTTGGGGCTTATTCCTTGAGTTGGAGTATCCTCTGGATCATCTTCTTGCTCAGCG
>JALTMC010000063.1 GCA_027005175.1 Myxococcales bacterium | reverse complement strand
AGCTTGTGGTGTGGGAAACGAATGTCCATGCTGCATCAGAGAGTCCGTGGAGGGATGAGGTAGGTTTTGGTAACTTGATGAAGTTGCAGTATTATTGTTCTGGTGGGGGCCGGTGTGGGGAATGGATGCCCCACCTTGTGGAGAGGGCACCCCACCTTGTTGATCATTCGTGCTGCGTATAGGAAGCATCATCTCTGAATAAGATTGTCCAGCAGCGGACTGGGGAATGGAGACCCCACTTTGGGCCATGGGCTCCTTGGGAGTCGTCCCTCCAAGAGGAGCTTGGGGTATCTCTGGGTGAGACTGGGATGACACACTGCTTGTTTGGGCTGCGTACGCTAGCTCTTCCGGTGAAATCGTAAGTGTCCTTCGCTCTCTAGCAGCGGCATCAATTTCCTTGTGGAAGGAACTCCACACTTGACGGGCGATCTTTGTCTCTCCCGCGATCTCCTTCGATTCTCTTTGTAATTTGTCGTCAAAGAGCTTTCGCACAAAGGCTGATAGGTGTGCACGCGACGGAAATAGCCCTGAGCTGCTTAAATACCGGAGCAAGTCCAGCCTGAACTGACCTACACTTTGGTAACGATCTTCAGGGTATCGGGTCAATGCTCGAATGATGATATTCTCGACGTCGGAAGGCAAGTGTGGGTTGAATTGTCGTGCGGGAATGTATGCGGCTTCTCGTACTTTCTCAAGTATGTGATAATCATTCGGACCATCAAACATCTTCTGGCTCGTCAATAACTCCCAGGCTACGATTCCCAAGGAAAACAAGTCGCTGCGATGATCCATCCTGTCCCCACGGACCTGCTCGGGTGACATATAGCTGAACTTGCCTTTCAGCAACCCTCCTGTTGTCTCATCCCGTTCTAGCATCTGAATCTTCGCGATACCAAAATCTGTAATCTTTACCTCGCCTTCAAAGGAAATTAGGATGTTTTGTGGGGTGATGTCTCGATGGATCAAGTTGAGAAATCGACCTAGATCATCATGTTTGCGGTGAGCGTAGTCGAGTCCATTGCAGATCTCGATCAGAAGCCAGATCGCAAGACCCAAGGGGATCTGTTGTTGCCTATGACGACATCTCGTGATTAAATCAGCTAAATCGCATCCTCGTACATACTCCATCGCGATATAATATAGGCCCTGCTGGCACCCAAAATCGTAGATCGGTGCCACATTGACATGGTTCAATGTGGCCGCCAGTTTCGCCTCATTGATGAACATTTGGACAAAAGAGGGGTCTTTCGAAAGGTGAGGATAAAGTCTTTTGATCGCAATGAGCTTTTCAAAGTCCTCTGCCCCAAAGGATTTGGCTCGAAAAACCTCGGCCATCCCTCCAATTGCAAATTTGTTGAGGAGGATATAGCGACCATAAATGGATGGCAATTGGTTGATGCTTTTCATTTTTGGAATGCATCTTGCATTGGGGGCCGAGCGAGCATTTGGGTCATGATTTCCTTTGAAGATTGAAACCCATTGGAGAGTTTGTGCGTATTCTATATAGGACAATGCCAAAGGGGGTGTAAAGAATCTCCAAAGAAAGGGAATAGAAAGGTAGATTCAATCGTTGACAGAATAGAAGTTGCCGATTGTATCACATGCGACCCTGGAACGACAATACAACTGGATCCACTGTGACACACTTTGACACATGATTCAGTAACAATACGAACAAGAAAAGTGTACTAGAGATGGAAGGCGTATGCTGGGTAATGGTTTTGGGGTCTTTATTCGGCGATACCGTAACGGGAGGATACAATGAAAGCGAAGCCTATTCCAACACCGACAGGGTCTCTTGAAAGATATCTTCGAGAGATCAACAACTATCCTCTCTTGAAATCGGAAGAGGAAGAGCGCCTTGCTCGCTTGTGGGTTGAAGAGGGTGATCTCGATGCCGCTCACAAACTCACGACAAGCAATCTTCGTTTTGTCGTCAAAATCTCCTATGAATACCGACGCTATGGTATCAAGCTGGCTGATCTTGTTCAGGAAGGCAATATCGGCCTGATCATGGCCATCAAAAAGTTTGATCCCAACCGGGGTGTTCGCTTGATCTCTTATGCCGTATGGTGGATACGTGCTCAAATCCAAAACTATATCCTACAAAGCTGGCGCCTGGTTAAGATCGGCACCACACAAGCACAGCGCAAGCTTTTCTACAAATTAGAAAAAACAAAACGTATGTTGGCGCGACTGCATGGTGGAGTTGAAAACGTTCATCGCAAAGATGTGGCTGAGGCTTTGAATGTCAAAGAGTCACTCGTTGAAGAGATGGAACAACGCCTTGGGGCGCAAGAGATGTCTCTCGATGGGCGATTCCAAATGGACGGTGAAGAAGGTCGAAGTCTTGCCGAAGTTTTGCCCGACAATGGCATCTCTCCTGAAGAACAAATCGGTGAATCTGAGTATGAGGAAATGCGGAAGGATAGTTTGTATGAGGCACTCAACAAACTGTCTGATCGCGAACGTTTGATCATTCGCCGACGTCGCTTGATCGACGAAACACAAACACTCAGTGAAATTGGCAAGCATCTTGGCATCACTCGTGAGCGCGTCCGCCAGCTTGAAGCACGAGCACTTCGCAAACTGCGAACGTTTTTGAGCGAAGAACACATCGATCTTATGGTCGCTTACGAAAACCAAACCATGACATTCTGCCAGCCACAATAAAGGAATTTTCCCTCACAGCGAACAACACGAATCATCCCAATGAAGCTCCTCTTATGGGATGAAAAGGCAGGTCATCTACCTGCCTTTTCTTTTTCTTCGCCCTTTTCAACTCACGACTCTTTCTGTATGTTTCGCCATTCTTGTTGGTGCCCTCAAAGGCAGTGTGACGAATATGTCGTTGGAGAATTGTTGGTGAAGCTTGAACTCTTTGACTTTGAACTACCCCCTGAACTCATCGCCCAAACACCTGCCGCAACACGAGATTCTTCTCGTTTGATGGTGCTGGAACGAGGGAGGCCTACTCCACCTCAACACTATCAGTTTCATCAAGTCCGTGAGTTCCTTCAGGCTGGTGATCTGCTTGTGTTGAACAACACACGTGTTTTCCCTGCCCGCCTTCCTGCACAAAAGGCAACCGGAGGCAAGGTTGAACTGCTACTGCTTGAGGTAACAGAGACAAGTGGGCCATCTTCTGGAGCACCTGTACTCCATTTGGATGAAGCGAGTCCCCCGAATTTTTCTGATATTCAAAATAAAAAAAACATGGAGCACTCTGACAAAGATGTCATATCTCAGGCGTGTCTCTCTGATGCCAAAATGACAACGGCATTGCCAGAACTGTCTACAAAATGGACAGCAGGTGAGATCTGGCACGCTTTGGCGAAAACCAACCGTCCCTTGCGAGAAGGCACCTGGCTTCATCTCCCTGAAGGACAGCATGCTCTTGTTCTTTGCCGTCATGAGGGTGGCTATCTTTTGCAACTGGATGCCAGCCTGGCTCGACCCAATGTTTTCGAATACCTTGAGCGGGTAGGGCAGATGCCTCTCCCTCCTTATATCGATCCCGATCATGGCGATATCGATCACAAACAGCGATACCAAACGGTTTTTGCTCACCATGTAGGTGCTGTGGCCGCACCCACAGCAGGGCTGCACTTCACTCCAACACTTTTGTCTGAGCTACAAGCGCAAGGTGTTCGTCTTGCGGAGCTGACTCTTCATGTGGGACTCGGCACATTTTTGCCTGTTCGAGTCGATAACATCCTTGAACACGAGATGCATGCAGAGACCTTTGAAGTCCCCGAATCAACGGTTGCCCTGTGGAACCAAACAAAAGCCGAAGGAGGTCGTGTGATCGCTGTGGGCACAACCTCTCTGCGGGCTCTGGAAGCTGCCTCACAAGAAACGGGGACTCCCCAATCTGGAAGAAGCTCAACATCGATCTTTATTTATCCAGGATATGAATTTCAAGCCGTCGATGGATTGCTCACCAACTTTCATTTGCCCAAATCAACCTTGTTGATGCTCGTTGCCGCACTTCATGGAAGAACACAGATGCTTAAAGCATACAACATCGCAGTGCAAGAAGGGTATCGATTCTACAGTTATGGTGATGCGATGTTGATCTTGTGATTTCACTTCGCCTGGGGCTGACATTTTTCCCAGAACATCTCATTCGAGCGTCCATAGGAATGGCGACCCAATAAGCCAAACCAATGCGTTAGGGCAAAACTCGAATGAACTCGCAGACGCGATTTGCAATGTTTGATCTAGTAACTCGATGTACTTGTTTCACGTTAAGAGTTGTTAATGGACATGGATGATCACGGGTTTGGAGCGCAGAGTTCCATCTGGGCTTGTGGCAACAAAGCGATGGGTTCCTTGTTGGAGGGACCAACGCAGTGTATAGGGCCACTTGGCTCGGCCTAGCAGTTTGTCGTTGTGGTACCACACTACTTGCTGCAGGGCTGTTCGGCTAATGGCCTTGAGTGCTATCGTTGCATACTCTTTGGGAATTGTCGGATCTTTAATATAACGTGCCTGATTTAATGGGTACCTGATTCGCAGTTCTTTTGTCTTTGCGACCTTTGTATGCTTTGGACACATCGGGCTGTAGCGACGAGGGGGCTGTGGTAACTTTAAGGTCGCTGCCCACTCTGCGTACAACGGTGGAACCACCACATAAGGTCGCTTCACTGTATGCTCTCTTGTGCAGGTTAAGCCTGCCCTTAAACCATTGCGTCGATCGATACGGATCTTGCGATGAAATAGACAAGATTTGTACTTGTGCGTGTGATGTGGTGGAAACCATTCTTCCACAGAGCCGGGGCATTGTGGTCCTACTGGTTGTCCAGAGAGAGGACAGATCTGTTGCTTGCTCCAACCCTTCGGAGGTACAAATGGCTTCGGCGGTTGGTGTGGGTCCACACGCTTCATGGCTGTTACCATGACCTTGTGGACAACAGGACCACAACCTCTGGCACCCGAAACTCCACGCATGGAATGTCGGTCGTGGGAGCCGATCCAGCAACCCACCACGATACGGTCACTATAGGCCATCGTCCAGGCGTTGCGATAACCCTGGCTGCTTCCCGTCTTGACTGCGACTGGAAAGGGATACTCAAGGCTTGTGTGTCGTCCAAAAGATGGCATCCGGGCCACTGGATCGGAGAGTATCCTCGAAATAACTTGTGCTGCTTGTTGTGAGAGCTTTGGGCTGGTGGTTGGTCGCTTGAAAGCAAACAGCGTAGGGAAGAGAGCTTGTGTTTTTTGTGATCGTCCCAAACTATCAACGGCAGAGCGTGCCCATTGAAGCTGTATTGGCTTTCCTCCACGGGCGAGAGTGGCGTAGGCTCGAACCAATTCGATGAGGCGAATTTCGGCAGAGCCGATGGCGAGTCCCAATCCATAGTGGGAAGTATTCTTGTGTAGAGAGCGAATACCCAACCCACGCAAAAGCTGCAAGTTATGGTGAACTCCGATCTCACTAAGCGTTCGTAGTGCCGGAATGTTTCGACTGTTTCCCAGGGCAACACGCATTCGCAAAGGACCCAAAAAGCGTGTGTCGTCATTTTGAGGGAGGTAGGCACCCCGACGCCATAAATAGCCTGTCGCGATATCTGCCAACAGGGTCGCTCCTGTATAGCTTAAACGATCGATCGCTTGTGCATATACAAATGGTTTTAATGTGGAGCCTGGAGATTGCTTTGTTTGGATATAGTCTATGGAGCCCCTCTGTTTCTTGTTGAAGTAAGAATGCGACCCTACATAGGAGAGAATCTCACCGCTGCGATAATCAACAACCATAACAGCCCCTGTGCCTGCACCTTTGTCTTGTAAATCGATCAACTGCTGGCTGAGGATGTCCTGGACTTTTCTCTGTAGCTTGAGATCAAGGGTTGTATGAAGAGTGGTGATACGTTGGTCTGCTTGCTTAAAACGCCTGTATCGTTTCCACTGTCGGCTGATGCGCTGTGTAAAATGGATTGTGGTGTTCGGGCGTTTGGGCCTCGGTTCAATTCGGATGGGATCAAGCAACGCCTCTTTGTATTGTTGTTTCGATATCCATTTCAGTTGATGGGCTCTTTTCAGTATCCGCTTGGCTCGTTGCCAGGCCCGATGTCGCCCTTTGGAGCGAAATGGATTTAATGCACTTGGCCCCCAGGGTAAAGCTGACAAAAATGCAGCTTGAGCGAGACTCAAGTCTGCCGTCGGTCGGTCGAAATAGAGTAGGGCCGCACGGTGAATTCCCTGAACTCTGTTTCCATACGGAGCCCGGTTGAGATATTCGCGAAGAATCCCTTCCGGCTTGAGGTGCAATTGAAGCACCAAAGCCCAGTACATCTCATTGATCTTGTTCCAGTAAGTCCGAGGTCTAGGGCGCAACCGACGCACCAGTTGCATCGCCAAGGTACTCGCGCCTGAGCGACGATACCCCTTGAGCCAGTTGCCCCACATCGCACGAACAATCGCGACGGCATCAACACCATCATGCTCGTTGATACGATGATCTTCAGCGGCGAGAGTCATCCAACGAATGTGTTGTGGTAGCTTTCCTTTGGGCAGCCAGTTACCAAACAAACCGTTCTCGGATGGTTTCTCATACAGAAACGTGCCGTCGCGATCCAACAACACCAAGGACAGGGTACTTTGTGCAAACCACCGACGGGGAAATTCTTCCGTTCGAACGGCCCATTGCAATAGGATACCGCAGAGCAATAGGAAAGCAACTACGACTTCAAACCCCGCGAGCAACCGAGTATGCCATCGGTGCCAGCGGGATGGTCGTCGTTTGCGAACGCCTGCTTCTTCTGGCAACCGTTTGGGTTCTTCTTGTTGAGGGGTTCGTATCTCTCTCATCTCTTCCGCTACAGCTTTATCCCTATTCTATTCCACATGGACATCCGCCTACACAACGAATCCTGCTCACTGTTGATTGCGATAGATAATCACTTGAGCATTTCAAATCACATTCGTGTGTACATCCAGTTTTTTCCCTACTTTATTCGTTCCACTTGGTTGGTTGCTGCATCAATCAAGCTTGTACCAAGAATATCCATTTCTGTCGCTCTGTGCTTTTTGGTGGTAGAGTCAACCATGTGACCTTTTATCCAGGGACATGGAAGAGTCCAAGATCTGCGAAGAGTTTGAGAGTTCCTGGGTAGCCGTAGAATTTGGATAGCTTACCGTTCTCACTAAATCGAAAGAGGCTCATCCCCTGGTATTCGGCTTCTTTGTTTGTGGGTGCATATCCTTTGAATACCCCAATATGTTTGACGTGGATGATCCATGTGGCAGTGACGACCTTTCCCTCTTCAAACATCTCCAGTATTTCCCAGCGAAATATTTCTGGATCAAATATGTTTCTAAAGTATTCCCAGGCTCCTTTGATCTGCTCTCTTCCTTCCAAACCTTCTCCTTCGGAGTTGGCGAAGGCAAAGTCTGGCTCCAGAATCTCATCGAGCTGCTCAACATTTCCATGGGTAATGAGCTTTGCATATCGCAAGACAACCTGTTTTTGTGTAGAGTGTGACATCTGGCTCTCCTTGGCTTCATCTGTCTTTGGCGTGTTTCGCTCGCAGTATAGCGGAACGTCCTTGAAGGAAGCTATCTTTTCTGGGAAAAGGTGTTGCTTCGAATGTATGTTTGTGTCTTTTTCCTTCAGGAAAAGGTGTTGCTTCGAATGTAGGTTTGTATGGTTTGAGTCAGGGAGCAAAAAGTGTGTTTGGGTATCTATACGTTTCTAGCATCTTGGAGGATTCTGATGGGGCAATCTATTTATGATTTTTCAGCGCAAGGCAATGATGGACAGGACGTCTCTTTGGGCCAGTTTCAGGGAAAAGTACTGCTGATTGTCAATACAGCGAGCCGCTGTGGCTTTACACCTCAATACAAAGGGTTGCAGGAGTTGTACGAAAAATACCAAGGGAAACTGGAGATCTTGGGGTTTCCTTGCAATCAGTTTGCTGCTCAGGAGCCCGCTAGCAATGCAGAGATCTTTGAATTTTGCGATAGGACATATGGTGTTACATTTCCTCTGTTTGCAAAGGTTGAAGTGAATGGTATGGGTGCCCTCCCTTTCTAAATAAAAAAAAAAAAGCAACTTCCTGGTCTCCTTGGAACACAACGAATTAAATGGAATTTTACCAAGTTTTTGATCGATGTAGAGGGTCGTCCTGTTAAACGCTATGCTCCGAAAACAACTCCTGCAACGATTGA
>JALTMC010000062.1 GCA_027005175.1 Myxococcales bacterium | reverse complement strand
CTATGGGATAGCTCACGGAGAGCAGGAGAAACATCAAATTGTTCAAGCGGAAGTATTTGACCAAGCTCTCGACCATTTTGACCAGGCGTTGGATTATCTGTTAGCCGGTAAAAGTCGGGAGTCCCTTAAAGAAGCTGCACAGGGCGCAAAGGTGGACCCATCTCTCGGTGGGATGTATATCTACATTCACCTCCTGGCTACCAAGCAACGTGGGCTGCTGGAAGCAGTCACTCAGGAAAGTTTTGACTTGGCCGCCAGAGGGAGTATTGAAGATGCCTATCGTGTAGGACAAATGGTAACCTCACTGGGTGGTCAGGAGCAAGAATATCGATACATTCATGCTCTCCGTCGTTGCTATGCAGGCTATAACCTTGCAGAACTCGAAGCTCAACTCTTGTATGAAAAATATATGCAGGCCGAAGAATCATTGACACGGATGCGCGAGAACCTACCAGACTCCGATGTCCTGACAGGAGAGGCTCCGGCCCTAACAGATACAACCCCATCATCCCCTCCACAGGAAGATGATGTAACGCTAGCTCTACAAGAAATAGGGACACAGATCCCCAACAGGATCGTCCAAAATGCATTTCATGTCGCCATGAGAAAGTTACTTGCCGATCCCATACAAACCTTGGGTGTTCGACGAGTGGTAGATAGTCTTCATGAGTTGAAGAGCCACCATGGCCTCCCTCTTTCTGAGCAAGAAGAAAGTATTTCCTCAGCGATTTACAAGCTGGCAGATGAGGTCGATCAAAAACAAAACGAGATCAGCCAGCATCAACTTCATCAACAGATCTTAGAGCAGCTAAGTCATCATCTGGCGTATCACACAACCTATCGACTTGAAGAAGCTCGCTTTCATTTGCGTGGAAGTCGTCAGATGTTGTCGCGAGGAGATTTGGCAGCATCTTGGAAACACCTGCAGGCAGGGATCCAGCAAGATCCAAAGGATTACGGCCTCCTCTCCTACATCGGTTTTCTAACTCTCATCCAGGGACCCAAGCTCCTCTATCTTGCAGAGATGTTCTACTCGTTGTGGGCCAAACTCATCGATAGAGAGCTATCCAATGGACGGTTTCGCCTACATCGCCTCGAATCACCACAAGGCAAGAAAGTAACGGTCCCACTTCAATACCCCCACGCACAAAAAGCACATGAATATCAACAACGCTGGTTGCAACACGTGCAAGAGATGGCAGAGATCATCAAAGGACTACTTCACGATCTCAGCGGTGAAGTGTTGCTCGATAAATACAACAAGACGATCCAAGGTCTCAGTGAAATAGGACGCTACGATCTTGCCCAGTTGTACGATCAACACCTGGGAGAGAAATGGATCTCATTGCTGGTTTCGCGCAAACGTGGAGGGACCAAGATTCCCATCCCCATGGTAGGTGAGATCTCTGTCGATATGATTGTCAACCTATATCGACGATTCCGTCGATATAGGTTGTTCCGCAAACTTCACAACCAAAGTGTGGAAGAAGCCATGAAAGAGATGTTTGAAAAAATGGGAAAATCTCTCCGATAAACCCGCGAACTCTCAGATAAGCCAAGCCCACAAACTCTTCCGTTAGCTTGTGAGTTCTCTGTTAGGCTTGTTTTGCGGGTATCGTCTGTGGTGCGGGTTGTTTGGACTTGGAGTAGAAGAGTCCTCCAGGTAGGCCGAGCGGGACAAGTAACATAAAGACAACACCGATACCGTAGATCACAGCGGGAATGGCGAAGAAGTAGAAGCCCAACAGAACAGACTTCCACAGAGCAGCACCAATCCATACAACAAGAAAAACTTCAAACAACTTGTCGGGAATGTAACGAATACCGCGAAATGTGGAATTCGTCGATTGCCATGATTGAAGGGTCATTCCAAACAAGCCCATAAGGAAGCGGATCGTAGCCATGGGAGCCTTTCCCGATTGTTCCAGCGCAGACTGATTGGGGCGAAGCAACTTTCCCCAGAAAGAGCCGCCGACACGGCGGTTGACTTCTGTA
>JALTMC010000061.1 GCA_027005175.1 Myxococcales bacterium | reverse complement strand
CCCAACACTGGCCCCTGTCAGTAGCACTGTTTGAGGCATTTCCTTCAACACGTGAGTCTCTCCTTTTTTTTCAATTCATTTGAGTGTACACCATTCTTGGTCTTAGATTAAGGTCTGAATCCGGGAAAAGGTCACCTTCAAGCGAGTATATAGGGTCATGGGCAAGTCAAATCGTGGAAAAAAGCAACGAGAACGTCGTAAGTTTACGGAGAATCAACCTCCTCAACCCAAGCAAGTCATCACGATCCAGCAGTCGTTTCAAAAGACGGAAGATATGATCGCTTTGGGACCTTTTCTTCACGCAGAGTGGGCACTGCCTCCAGAGCTTCAAGCTCGTCGAACAAGGCGAGGTCTTCCTCCTTTGGGGGCGATTGCTGGCCCTATGATTCTCGATACAGGAGCAGAGATGAGCCTCATCAGTTCTGCTGTGGTGGAAGCTCTTGGTCTGGAGACCTCGTCGAACCTGGTCTCTCCCGATCCCGATGATACACACGGTCCCGGTCTTTATCTGGCCGAACTCGGTATGTATATGGAGCAGGGAAAGCAACGGAAAAGAGTTGGGTTTTCGCGTCAAGTCATGTTGACTCCCGGGCTTGAACAGAATATCTCCGAGCCGGGAAGCTCACAACCAAGCCCCGGCCCCATCGGAGTTCTGGGGCGTGACTTTCTGCAACATGCTGTCATGATCTACGATGGACCCAAAAACACCTTCATCCTCGAAATCCTTTCCAACTCTCTGGCCAAGGACTCCTAACCGATTGTTCGTTTGGCGGTTGTGTTGGGGACAGTTTGTGTGGGAGGGCTTGTGACACTGAGAGACTGTCGGTGACTTGGTTCGCTCTCTCCAAGATTGCTGTGACCTATGGACTTCACCTTGGGGTTGTGGCAGAAGGAGGCAGGAGCCTGGGTTTGTCGCTTACAGCAGAATGTTCATCAATGATAGAGACAAGAGAACCTCGCTCTTTCTGTTGGCGTCAGAGGACACATCGCAACTCAGTAATGACCTAAACCCTATGACTCTGTGAGACAAACGCTCTTTCTGTTGGCGTCAGAGGACACATCGCAACATACCATCATATCTTTTGGCTTTTGAGGTAGCTCTTATGTCTATGGATCCCTTAACTGTTTCTGATGAGCTTGGATGGGTTGAAGATGATTATCGTCTTCACCGACGTTTTGACCGAATGGGTCGGTTGGTGGGAGATCGTGGAATGCGCTCTCTACTCCATGCTTCTGTGACAGTGATTGGCCTGGGAGGGGTGGGTTCTTTTGCAGCGGAATCTATCGCGAGGAGCGGGGTCGGGCACATTCGCCTCGTCGACTTCGATCGTGTGTGCATCACCAACACCAATCGACAATTGCAGGCGATGAAAGGGACCATTGGAAAGTACAAGAGTGAGGTTCTTGCCGAGCGAATTCAACAGATTAATCCACAAGCTTCTGTGGAAGCTTTGACGACATTTTACTCTGCTGAGAATGCCGATCACATCTTGAGTAACTCTCCTGACTTTGTGGTGGACGCCATCGATAATATTACGGCCAAATGTCATTTGGTTGCCATCTGTAAGGAGAGAAGTATTCCTGTTGTTGTATCCACAGGTGCTTCGAGTCGAATGGATCCCACTGCGATTCAGGTCGCCGATCTCTCCCTGACTCGGATTGATCCTCTCGCTCAAGCTGTTCGTAAGATCCTTCGGCAGAAATATGGATTTCCCACAGAGGGGGAGTTTGGCATTCCGGCTGTCTTTTCTGTGGAAGCGGTGAGGGAGCCTGCTTCCTTAACCTATGACAAAGGTCTTGGCTTTCGCTGCGTTTGTCCTGGAGGAAAGAATGGGCTTCACGGGTGTGAAGAACGCAGCCTCATATACGGCACTGCAGGCTTTGTCACTGGCTCTTTTGGGATGACATGTGCCAGTGTTGTGATTCGTCATCTTGTGTCAGAAGACGCCTCTCTTTTGTGATATCCCCCCCGACCTTCTCTGCTTGTCTTGGCAGTGAGAGGAGGGATGTTGAGGCGTTTCGGGATGTTGGCAGTGAGAGGAGGGATGTTGGCAGTGAGAGGAGGGGAAGATAGTTTAGAGTCTTCGCAACGAGATAAGAGTGAGGAGCAGGAAGAGGACTGTCCAGCCGATGAGGAGACCTCCATTTTGGAGAAGCGGACGTTTCCAGGCAGGGGCTTTGGGAGTGGGGGAGCTGAAGCCAAACTCTTCAAAGGCATCCCGAAACCAGAGTAGCTCCTTCATGGGCTTACATTTGTTGGGGGTATTGGATAGACAGTGATCTGGCATACAGGCTACCTGAAAAATACCATCTCGCTGAAGTTCCTTCATCTTGATACGTTTGTACTTCATCTTCGCGCTCATTCCAGTGTATTCGCTTTGAAGAAGAGAGGCGAAAGACCAACGTGTAATGGTCAGGTAACTGGCTGCTCGAACAATAGGGTTATCTGTTTTGGGGGTTGGGACAATATAGCCGCCAAAGATGATCTGAGGTAAGAGAATTAAGGGCAGGATGGAGGCCGCTGAGGCTGGTGTGTTGACGAAGGATGAGATACACAGGCCTAAGCCCAGACCACTACAGGCTGTCAGAACAAGTAAGGTCCACTGTGTCCAAAAGTCCCCTGTAAATCCGAGGAGGGGGTAACAAATCCCGAGCAAGAGGATACATTGGATACTGCAGAGGAGAAGAAGCACCGTAAACTTGGATAGGAGATAAGAGGGCAGCTTGAGGTTGATCATCCGCTCGCGCAGAAAGATGACTCGTTCGGAGACGATCTCACGGGCGGAGTTTGCGCATCCGAGCCACAAAGCGGCGAGACCTAGGACAAACATGGGTGTGATATGGTCTGCCTGGTCAAAGATATGACTGGCGATTAACCTTCCATTTGTTTTGATCAACAAAAGACACAACAATCCTGCGATAATGGGAGCTTGCACCAGGAGCAATGCTGTGTTGACAGTGTCTTTGCTTTTGATCAGAAGATACCGCTGGCTGAGCAGTCGCCACTGTCGAAATGCCAGTGCCCACTGTCCTTTGGTGGAGACTTTCGGGCTGGACAGCGATATCGGAGTTTGCGCTCGATCGGTAACGTAATGTCGGTATAAGTCATCTTCGAGGTACTGCTTTTTCCAGTCGTCAGGCTCTCGCTCATCTTCTTCCAAACAAAACAACAATTCATCTGGATTTTCTTCTGTTTTGAAGTAGTCATAGGACTGTGAGGTTGGGCCAAAGTAGGCAAGCTTTCCTCCCGATGCGAGGAGTAGAAGTTGGTCCATCATTTCAAAGATTCGAGCAGAGGGCTGGTGAATGACCAAAACAATGCTCTTGCCTTCGTCTGCCAACGCACGCAAGATCTCAACAACTCGGAAAGAGTCGCGGGCTGAGAGGCCACTGGTGGGCTCATCGAGAAAGAGAAGAGGGGGATCGGTGAGTAGCTCTTGCGCCAGCACAAGACGCTTTCGTTGACCACCAGAGAGTTGGTGTACCGATTTCTCCTTGTGCTCCCACAAACCGAGCTGTCGGAGTATCTCTTCGCAGCGGTCTCGAATCATATCGAGTGTCCAGTCAAGGGGGAGACGGATCCTACCTGTATACATGACCGATTGGAATACGGTGAGCTCATTGTAGAGTAGATCGTCTTGTGGGACATAGCCAATGGTGCCCCGAAATCTGTCGTAGTGTTGAGCGAGTTGAAAGCCGTTGTAGCGTATCTCGCCTTGGTCGGGCTTGTAGATCCCTGTCATACTTTTGAGCAGGGTGCTCTTGCCACACCCAGAGGGACCCATGATAGCTACAATTTCATAGGGGTAGAGAGATACCGAGATATCATCGAGAAGTTGATGCTTTCCACGAAAAATGTTCAGACCTTCCACGTCCACACGGAGTTTTTGTACTCCTTGAATCTCGACTTGCAGATCATCTCGAACAAGAAGGGGGTGGTTGGCGAGAAGGACACGTTGTCCTGGTGTGAGCGGAGTGGGCCTTTTAATTCGCCGACCATCAACGAAGGTTCCGTTGGTGCTGCCAAGGTCAGCAATGACGAGCTTCTCTGGAGAGCGATACAAACAAGCATGGTGGGCTGAAATGCTCGGAAAGGGCAAGGCGATGTCGTTGTCTTCAGCACGCCCTATTGTTAACGTTTGGATCGAATGTTTCTCTTGAAACGAGTCGATATCCAGTGAGATGGTATGATGGATTCTCTCGATCTTTTTTTGTTGCGAGTGGGTCGTCGCCTTCTTCCCGGTGTCCAACTTCCTCTCCATCCCCCTTACGGAAGGTAGCACTCGGGTTGAAGAGGGGAGAGGTAGCTCGGATGGATCGAGTGAGATGGTTTTGGGAACAGCCGCACGAGCGAGCCGAGCAGGTTTGTCTGCTTGCTTTGTGGAGTCTAGCAATGCATTGCTTTGCACCACAAAGGCTGCAAACTGACCTGAATCATCTGTCACTGTGAGGGTGGTTTGGAGGTATTCTTCTTGCAGACGTCGAAGCGGAAACCGAAAGGAACCGAGATAGAGAATATCATCCCACGTGACTTCGCGAGGCTCCCTTGGCACTAATGGAGTCTTTTCGAGGTTGACTCGCGTTCCATTGGTACTACCGAGATCATGAACAAACAGGACGTCATCATCTCGAACTTCAACAGAGAGATGTTGGGAGGAAACTTGAGGGTGGGCAATTTCAACAGGAGTTGCATCGGGGAATATCGGATGACTCAGGTCACGTCCAATGAGAAACACTTCCATCCTTTAATACACCCTTTGCATTCTCTTATTTGTAGAGGACTGCAACTGTGTAGTTTCCACTTCCCGAGTGCATCTTAACACGCAAGACATAGACTCCGGATTTCTTGGGGGAATACATCAACGTTGGAGTGCGATCGGAGCTGGTATCTTGGGTAGCTAATGTTCCTTCAGGGATCTTGTAGAGGAACAAGTCAAGGTCCTTGACTCCGTCGTCACCACAAGCAACCACCATATAGGTGCTGCCTTTGTAGAGCAGACCTTTGTACTGCTTCCACTTACCTTTTTCCAAATGGCCAAAGTCGCCATTACGAACTTTAAAACCTAGCTTTCGAGCATTGAGAATTAATTGGAGCGCACACAGCCGACTGTTGTCTCGATCTCCCCAAGAAGAATTGGGCGAGAACAACACAAAAGTAGCCAGCATAGAAACAGCTGCTCCCAACAGAATGAATTGGCGCAAAGAACGGCGAAGCATCACTTCTTCTCCTTATAACGATTCAGAGCTTATATGCGAGAGATTAACGGTAGGTTTGAAGAGCCTCACCTGTAATCGTTGCGATGCTTTGATAGGTCTTTTTCACAAACTTACCTTTGTGTCGCGAAAGAAGCTTTTCGAGTTTCTGTAAAGACAGAACCACTTTTTGAAGTTTTGCGTCTTTGATTGTGTTGGAGGCGAAACAAGTACCCAGCTCATTGGTGAGCAACTGAATTGGATCGGTAAAGGAGAGGATCTCTCCCACTTTGGCTCCTGCCTTTGGGGTAAGGCTAGCTGCCTGACTGATCTCATGATAAGACAAGAGCAAACCACCAGCAAGAACGAGCATCGCATTGTAACGATGCTTTTTCTCTCGCATTCGCTTCAAAAACTCCGCCCTTACGAGAGAGAGAAAAGAACGAAAATCAGAGGTCTTCTTTACTTTGGCTAGCTTCTTGAGCAAACCATCCACCTGGGTTTGCGAAGCCTTGTCCAACAAATGGGCTGCCTTGGCCTTCTTGTAGATCGTCTTGAGTCGTGGCAAGGCTTTTGAAGTCTTGCCTGATGACACGATCAGTGTTTGCTCAGCCAAAGCCAAACCCAAAACATAGGCTGTGACATTTCCTGAAGCTGTCGCAAGCTTCACAGGCTTTTTGCTCACAGCACTCACGATGGACTGACCGAGACCCATTTTGCTCACGAGGTTGTACAGCTCTCCCGCATCGGGAATGGCCATACTGTCGTTGGCACTCTTTGTAGCACAAGTCTTCTTCTTGAGTGCCTTGCTCACCTCTGACTTTGTCAAAGGTGGAGGGTTTTTGGTTTTCTTTTTGCAGGCGACCAAAGAGGCCCCTACGGTCATTATTAAAAGGATGTTGCATGCCAGGTGGCTCATGCGTTTCATCATCGGGAACTACCTCAACTCTTCTACGAGGAATTTCTGACTTCCGACGTAACAACTTCTACTTGATCGTCATTTCGCAGGAAGTCTCGCACAACACCATCCGAGTGTCAACCTGTTTTGAAAAAACATCCTTTGCGTATGATTCAGAATCTGTTACAGTCGCGTAGATATCGTTGTCATGCGTGTTATCTCATGCTTTGGACTCTTGTGAGGTTGTTGTGCATGTCCAAGTCTTGACGGAACACGGAGCCCAGACGATTCATGAACATTCTTCTGCGAATCACAAACCTGGGCTAGCCCGCTGGAACGGTGCTTCGTTAGGCTTGCCTTGGCGTCTTGAGGTCGGCTCCGGCCCTGCTCTCTCGCTCGATGAACAAGATGAATCGTCGGAGCGAAAACTCTTACACAAACACACCATGGAGAATTGTTTTGTCGAAGTCGAATCCTTTGATCTGGATTGATATGGAAATGACAGGTCTCAATCCTGACTCAGATACGATTATTGAAATCGCTACCATCGTAACGGATGCTGAACTCAACTTAATTGCCGAAGGTCCTGTGTTTGCGATATACCAACCAAACAATGTTCTTTCGAATATGGACGAATGGAATACACGTACGCACAACACCAGTGGCCTTGCAGATCGTGTCCGACAGTCAAACATCATGATGGAAGATGCTGAAGAACGAACCATCGCTTTTCTGCGTAAATATACAAAGCCCCGACAATCCCCCATGTGTGGCAATACCATTGGTCAGGATCGTATGTTTATGCGGAGACTTATGCCCAATCTCGAAAACTACTTCCACTACAGAAATGTCGATGTCTCTTCCATCAAAGAGCTTGTGTATCGCTGGTATCCCGAGGAGTATCAAGCTCCCATGAAAAAACGCACTCATCTCGCTCTCGATGATATCCGTGAGTCCATCGAAGAATTACAATTCTATCGTCGGCAGATCTTTGTTCCTGCACCCATGGAAAATGATGCCCACCTGGATTACGACGACTGAGTTGTGCCGGATCGTGGAAGCTGAGTTGGAGCGTGAAGCTAGCTTGCTGCCGTTTGCTCGGAGTGTGGAGCTAGCTTGCTGCCGTTTGTTCAGAGCGTGAAGGCTGAGTTGAGTTGAGTTGTGAAGGCTGGGTTGTGAAGGCTGGGTTGGGTTAGCTTCCGATCATTCCCATCATTGCAAACAAGAACATCACAAAGAGCATGAACCATGATAGGTCAGATGTGCCTTGGTTTGCTGCGCGAGCCATCCAGGCATGAGGCTCTGCTGGGAGGTGGGGAACGTTTGTATCTCTCGATGAGGTGGCCTTCTTTTTTTGTTTTGTCTTGACCTCTTCCTGAAGTTGCTCTGTCATCACTGTGTTGAAAGACGGTTGCTTCTTTTGAGAGCGTTTTCTTTGCGTCAAGGAGGTCTTGTACTCTTGAAGATCGGAGTGCTCACATAGCGCGATCTCCATAGAGTAATATGCTTGTTTTTCTCGGATCAGATCTCTCTGTCGGGGACTGCGCTTTGAACGACGTCTCGCTGCCATGCTTGGATCTCCTTTTCTCCATTCGATATGTTTTTTACTCTCATGGAGTAAGAACGACAGGGCTTGGAAAATCTTGACAGGTCGAGTAAAAAAAGAAAGGAAGCTACCAGGGATGTGTCGCAGTGCGTACATCAGGAAGCTTCAACATCAAAACGAAGTTGGGAACCCTACAAGGAATAGGACACAAGTGGTGTAGGACTCGACACAGACAGGATGGATACACGTATTGCATCGGCGTTTTCTCTCCCACCCCATCCGCTTGCTTCACCCCATCCGCTTGCTTCACCCCTACGGGGCTGCCTGCGCAGTCGCGCCTCGATCTCGCTGTAGATTCTGCCGGGTCCGCGATCGGGAGGGGGGGCCACGCTCACAACATAAGAGGTTTTTTTCTGATGAAACACTCCACTACATTTGTTATTGCTGCTCCCTTGGAAAAGGTTGCCTCTGTTTTAAGCTCAGAAACATATCATGTGAACGAGGGAAACTCCCGTGATAACGTGGTTGAGACGAGCTACTATTTACGC
>JALTMC010000060.1 GCA_027005175.1 Myxococcales bacterium | reverse complement strand
CTTCCAGACCCATCCAAGATGCCAGGAATGTTAGATAAAGTATGATTTTGTAGAGAGAAAAGAAGCCAGGAGTGAGATGAGGCCGCGATGACAAATTGTCAATTCCCCCACATGATTCATGAACATTCTGTTACAGCTTGCAAAGCCCGGCATCGGGTGCGCAAGTCCGGTGTTTCGTCTGGCTTGGTACAAGCTTTTGATGTGCTGTGATCATACCTGCGATGTTGAAACAAATGGCCGTATTCGGCTCGTTCTTGTATCAACTCAACTTTGCTACACCCTGTGACGAACAATGTGAATGATGTAGGTGAGGCCTCTTACTGTTATCTTGTGCTCAACATAGAACACGAGCCCGATCGGAACTCAAACACGAGCCTGATCAGAACTCAAAACTCGGAACTCGGAACCTGCTTCCGATTGTATTGTGGAGAAGTTGATGAATAGAACAATCACTCACTGGATGGGCTTCAGACTGGACTGGTCTTCAAGAACCAGTCCTCTTCGAGCGTCTGCAACTCTCTTGTTTGGGTTGATGCTTGTATTGGTGATGGGTTGTCAGCCTCAGCTAATCAAAGGAACAAAAGTTCGAGCTTCAAAAGAAAATCTTGCGATTGTCCAGGTGGTAAAGCAATACGAACGAACCGTCTCTGTTGGTAATTGGAAGAAGCTCATCAATCTTGTCTCTCGTCGATTTCGTGAGACGAGGGGTACGCCAGACAATGTTCAGGATGATTACGGATATGATGGACTACGCAAAAAACTCAATCAATTCGCCAAACGTAAAATTCGCGTTTTGAAGTTTGAGGTTGAAGTCGAGAAGATCGAGTTTGTGAAAGCCAATCGAGCCAAAGTGTATGTCTACAAAAAATATGCTTTCTTGTATCCCAGGGGAAAATATCGGCCTGGTTTTACGACAGGATCCATCCCGCAAATGATGATTCTAGAGTTTCGTCAGGGACGTTGGCTCTTTGTTCGCTGGTAAGTCTAATTAATTCAGATGGTTGTACGTGTGTCATGATATGACACTTTTGATTCATAGAATAGGGGTGTAACGAGGTAAACACTAATTTTCATGGAAATGGGAGAAACTCTCATGAGAAGCCACACATCCCAAGACAATAACGTAACTCCACTTCCCCCTACAAAGTTAGATTCATCCAAAGATGATGCTTTGCGGCCCGACCTATGGGATCGCCGCTACAATGCTCGTGACATTGAGACGTTGAAAATTGTAGCTCGTCAGTATGGTTTGGATCCATTGATGCGTGAGGTGATTATGCTTCAAGGAAGTATCTATGTCACCGCCTCTGGATTGCAAAAACTAGCGCAACGAGATCCCGACTACAATGGATGCCAGATTGAGCCGGTGGTCACAGACTGGGACAATCACTTCTTTGTCATGAAAGCCAGTGTCTACAAAAAAGGCTGTGATTTTCCTTTTGAAGATTATGGTGATGCTGATCCTACTACATCAAAACTTCGTGGGAAAGCCTTGTTTCGCCACGCGATTACTCGGGCTCGGGCGCGTGCCATTCGGTCGGCCTTTGCCGTTCCATTTTGTGCTTTGGAAGAGCTGGATGATGAAACACGATGGAAAGCTGCTCAACAAGAAGCACATGAAGTCTCCAAACGACCCAAGCAGAAAAGAGCAGCAGCTTCAAAGCCGAAGAAGTCTGCCCCTGTGCCTTCCGCTTCTTCCGAAACAGCAATTGGGCCAAAAAAAGAAGCCAACAACAAACAAGAGCTGTCAAAACAAGAAGCCAACAACAGGGAGCTGCCACCAAGGCAAACCAACAAACAATCCAACCAAGCTTTGCCAAAACAAGAACTGCCTGATCTTGCAACCACACACCAACACACGATGTTGGAGCGATACATTCAACAACTGTGTTGGACAGAGGAGGAAGTTCAACATAAGGTGAAAGAGGTTTTTGGTGTCAATGAACCAAAACAACTAACCCGACTTCAAGCAAGTCATTTGCTGGATATGTTGGCTGAACAA
>JALTMC010000059.1:11608-27890 GCA_027005175.1 Myxococcales bacterium | reverse complement strand
ACATTACCTGGAAGCCTCTCCCGAGAAGATGCGGGAACTCGATCTCCTCTCCTCCCACTTTACAATCGTTCCTCATGGATTGAATCTGTCCCTGGGCAGCGCAGAAGGCCTTGACCTGTCTTATGTGGAGAAGGTCGCTCACTTTATCCAGCAACTCGATCCCCCCTGGTGGAGTGAACACATCGCCTGGACCCGATCAGATGAAGTTGAGATAGGCCACCTCTCTCCTGTTCCCTTTACACAGGAAGCTCTTGATACATTGTGTCAAAATATCGAAGCTGTTCAACAAATCATCCACTGCCCTCTCCTGCTCGAAAATATTACCTATCCCTTTCTCTTGCCGGGCGCAGAGATGAGCGAACCTGAGTTCCTAACAGCCCTGTGTTCCCGCGTCGATTGCGGCTTGCTTTTGGATGCCACCAATGTCTTTACCAATGCCACCAACCATCAGTATGACCCCGTTGTATTTTTGGAAGAGATCCCACTCGAACGTATCGTACAACTTCACTTTACAGGCGGGCACTGGCAGGGAGAGACCTTGATAGACAGCCACTCACAACCGACACCTCCAGAGGTATGGTCTTTGCTCAAGAACATTCTGGAGCAAGCCCCAGTCAAAGGGATGATTCTTGAGCGCGATGAAAATATTCCCCCCTTTCGTGAGTTGTTGCAAGAGCTTGCCACAGCACGACAAGCTGGCCAGCAACACAATCGTTGGTGATAGGAACGATGCCACTCAAAGAGCAACAAGACTTCCTGGCTCGTTTGTATACAAACAAGTTACTCCGAAAGAGATTCTTTACAGATCCACAGGGTGTGGGAGTAGAGGCGGGATTAACCACTGGTGATATCAAAGCACTGTGTACAATGGAGCCCAGTACGATCGAAGATTTTGCTCAATCCCTTGTTCATAAGCGTATGGGACAGATCCCTAAGTATCTCCCTATCACTTGCAAACTCCTGGAAAAGAAATTCCATCCCATATTCCACTCTTTTACAGAACAATATACCCCACATGGCTCCAAGAAACACAGAGAAGATGCTATAGCATTCGCAACTTATCTACGCGAATTACAACCGTCCCGAGAAGACCTTCCACTCTGGCTCATTGAGGTCGCTGCCTATGAAGCCAACCGCCAAGAAATACAACACCCCGATTTCCGCTGGATGATACGACGATACCGTTATCCAGTCCACCGTATGATCCGAGCCATACAAGAAAACAAAGAGGTAGTTCCCAAGCCACGGGCCATGCTATTCCTGTGGATACGATACCATCGAAAAAAACCGATCATTCAAAAGAGATGGAAGTGGTGTTGATAAAGTGGTGTTGAGTTCCTCTCCCACTCGATCCGGTTTGATTCGACCTGTCGTCTGACCCCTTCGGGCAAGTGTGAGAATCCGTATTCACAGCCCCCTGAAAAATGCGTTCGAAGCGAGACTTAGCGTTTTGGTCGTGTACCAAGAACAACTTGTAAGGCACCTTGCTGTTCAAGCCACAATCGAGCACGTTCAAGTTGGTCTCCTTGCAAGACGATGCGATCGACCTGTTCAACCCCAGCACCGCATCCCAGGGCTCGCCTCATTCGCTGAGCAACATCACGTAGCTGTGTATCGGAACAAGTAAATCCACGAATGACAGTCACAGTTTTGCCACTTCGTCCTTTCCGTTCATGTTGAAGAACCAGCTTGCCACAAGAGGAGAAGTCAACGGATGGGTGTTCATCCCCTTGAACCCTAGACTCATCAGAAGATACAGCTCCAGAGCGAGCTTTCGGAGAACCGGAAGCTTGTAGTCCTTTGGACTGTAGCAACGCCCCGAGATTCAAGCCAAATCCAGCAGACTCGTCCACAAGCGGCTTTTTTTTCTTTTTCGCAGACATTCAAACAACCTCATCGTTTCGTATTTGTAGGATGTTATACAAAATCCAAATAGATTTGTCATCCGTTCATTCAGGCAGTTGTCATAGTAGATCGAAGAAAAGACAGGATGACCCTGGATCATTCATGAATGATCCAGGGTAAGGTAGCCCGATTAGACCAAAACAAAGAGAGAAATGATCCAGGGTAAGGTAGCCCGGTTAGGCCAAAACAAAGAGAGAAATGATCCAGGGTAAGGTAGCCCGGTTAGGCCAAAACAAAGAGAGAAGGAAGAGACTTTACTGTGCCAAGCCATGTCAGTAATGACAGGAATGGGACCAAAGCAAAGAGATAGGGAGGAGGAGAGCAAGTAAGTTTCAGGTCACTTACCTGGCTTGCTCGTTATTTGGTTCTTACACCGGAGCCTTTGGTCAGAACCGTGAATTGCACACGGCGGTTCTTCGCACGGTTTTCTTTCGTGGTGTTGGGCACCAGGGGTTGTGACATTCCGTAGCCTCTTGAAGTCAAACGGCTTCTCTTGATCCCACCATGGTGGACTAAATAATGCATAACAGCGGCGGCACGACGTCGGGACAGCTTCAAGTTGTAGTCCTTCTTACCAACATTATCAGTGTGTCCTTCCACCCGAATTCGAAGCTCAGGACGACTCTTCATCACAGAGACCACCTGGTTGAGAATTGGATACGAACGACGTCGGATCTTGGCACGGTTGAAAGCAAACTCAATCTTTTGCAAGATCTTGATCTCTTTCTTCGTGAACACAACGCTGATCTTCTTCGGACAACCTTTAAGTTCGACGAGACCGGGGACATCGGGGCACTTATCAAGACGGTCAACCACAGTGTCTTTATCGCGATCTTTATCGGGACAACCTTTATTCTCTTTGGGACCGGCTTTGTCGGGACACTTATCAACGTTGTCTGTGAGTCCGTCACCATCTCTGTCTCCCCATGGACAACCTTTGTTCTCTTTGGGGCCAGCCTTGTCGGGACACTTATCAACGTTGTCTTTGAGACCATCACCATCTCTATCACCCCATGGACAACCTTTGTTCTCTTTGGGTCCAGGTTTCTTGGGACACTTATCAACGTTGTCTTTGAGACCGTCACCATCAGTATCAGGCCATGGACAACCTTGGTTGGCTCGTGGACCAGGAACGGTAGGACATCGATCTTTGCTGTCCACAATACCATCGCCATCTTTGTCACGACGCTTGGGAGACCACACAGCCCCAAACAAAATACGGAACAAAGGAGAACCATAACCAGGCGATACCGCAAAAGATCCACCCAACGTAAAGGCTAGATTTTCATTGGCCAAGGGAAAGAGTCGTGCCCCCAAATACAGTTCAAGTGGCGCAGAAGAAGCAGTGGTAACATCACTAACAGCAATCGCACCAGAGACATCAGCCAGGATATCCAAGTATTTTTTCACGACTCGAAAGCCCGCACCCAAAGAGTAGGTGAGTTCATGTTGAACCTTTAGATTTGCCAACGTTGTAGGAGGCAGATAACGGTAACCAAAGTTCAGCCCCAGATTGACAATAGAGATGTGTTTACTCACGTTTAATTGAGCACCAAAACTCACACCATCTTCACCATTCAAGTTATTTTTGTTACCTGTTGGCAATCCTAGATAAAACTGAAGACCCAAGTTGATAAAGTGCTTGCTTTCCTTCAGCATCTGAGCTTTTAAAAACAGTTTAAGATCTGAAAGAGCAAAACCGGAGAGATCCTTTTTTCGATCGGTTCCAAAGAAGGATAGGTCGGGAATGCTCCCTACTTGGTACAATGTCATGGGCAAATTGAAACCAAAATCCAACCAGTTGAACAAACCAATGGCACCGATGAGATCAAGCCCCAACTGATGCTCCAAGACAGGAATTCTTTTGCCACTGGCGAGGTTACGTTCTGTTAGGGGATCATTGGCATAGTTGAACCATAATCCAACCAAATAATTCCATTGTCCCAGGGTTGAGCCAGACTGCGTCTGAAAAATACCCTGTGGATCAGCCCATGGACGAAACTGCTGTACCTGAAATGCCGTATTTGGCCCTGGAGATTGCGCCTCTGCCTGCTGATGCAAACCAACCCAACATAAAACAACAAACGCACAACCAATCCACCACCGCTTCCAAGATACTCGCACTTTTGATGGCTTGTAAACTTCGTTCATACTGAACCTCTTTCCTCAATCAAATCTAACAATACAACTACATGAAAAACCCAATCTCTTTTGGGTCGAAAAACGACGATCACATGAATAGGAACACCTCCTGTAAGAATCTCGATTCACAGAAAGATACCAAGAGTCGTGGCAAAATGCATAAAGAACCATCTAACATTGTTTGTTAGATAGATCAATCATGCGATGGGTCACATCTTTAAAAAAAAATTCTTCAATCCATCACCCATCTTCTCAAAAGAAACACCAAACAGCAAGAATTTGACATCGCTCCACAAGAAACTCCACAGAGAAGAATCAACACCAAAGCTGAAACTTGCTATGTATGCCATAGCAATTCACTCCTTACCTGATGACATAAGAAACCACAAAGACCAACAACTCTAAGAACTCTTACCTCCCTTATTCGTCTCTCTTCGCATCAAAGTACAACATTTTTCATCCCCTTGTTCTCACAGACAAAAAAATCGAGCCATATGTCATACCGTAAAAAGCATCGGTTGACATCGCATACGAGACCTCCTTATTATCACGAGAAATGAATGGCTGTTCATTTGCCTTAATCACAGTGGCAACTGCGGGCCTTGTCGTTCTTTCTGTTTTCCCTACCCCATACCCAAGAGAGTCACGCTGTGAGAGGGGAGCAGGTGTGACAACGGAGTGCATTCAGATGGAGTTTCGATCCTACCAACACTGAAAACGATGAGAGATCCAGATGACAAAAATGGCACGAGAGTATTACGATATTGGAAAGAGACCTCCTTTGGGCCAAGTTCCCTCCAAGATGCATGCTTGGGTTGTGCGGGAGGAGCGTTTTGGAGAGCCGACAAAAGCATGGCAAACAGAGATTGTTGATGTACCAGAGATAGCAGAAGATGAAGTGCTTGTCTATGTCATGGCGGCAGGTATCAATTACAACAATGTTTGGGCGGGGCTGGGTGTCCCTGTGAATGTCATCGCTGCCCGAAGGAAGGCGGGAGAATCAGAAGATTTTCACATTGGAGGTAGTGATGCATCGGGGATTGTATACAAGATCGGAAAGAGGGTAACCCATGTAAAGGTTGGTGATGAAGTGGTTCTCCACTGTGGGACTTGGGACGCCGACTGCCCCACACTCAAGGACGGAGAAGATCCGATGTTTTCGCCAACCTTCAAGATATGGGGATATGAAACGAACTACGGCAGCTTTGCACAGTTTACAAAAGTGCAGGCTCAGCAGTGTCTCCCCAAGCCCAAGCATCTCACCTGGGAAGATGCCGCAGCTTACATGCTTGTTGGAGCCACTGCATACCGAATGTTGATGGGTTGGAAAGAGCGCTCTGTGCGCCCTGAGGATGTCGTATTAATTTGGGGAGGTGCGGGCGGCTTGGGCTCCATGGCGATTCAGATCACCCGGGCCAAAGGAGCAATTCCTGTTGCGATCGTCTCCAGCGAACAAAAATTTCCCTACTGTAAGCAGCTAGGTGCCAAGGGTGTGATCAATCGTAAAGACTTCAACCACTGGGGTATGTTGCCGCACTGGAAAGATCGTGTCGGCTACGCAGAATGGTTGAAAGGAGTCCGCAGCTTTGGCCGCGCCATTTGGGACAGCCTGGGTGAAAAGAAAAATCCTCGTATTGTCTTCGAGCACCCAGGGGAGAGCACCATCCCAACCTCCATGTTTGTCTGCGATTCGGGTGGGATGGTCGTCACTTGCGCAGGGACAACGGGCTACAACGCGACCGTCGATCTGCGTTATCTTTGGATGCGGCAGAAGCGCTTGCAGGGCTCTCATTTTGCCAACGCGGAGCAGGCGAGGGAGTTCAATGATCTAGTTATTTCCGGTGATGTAGACCCTTGTATGTCGCGTGGATTTGTTTACGACGATCTCCCACAAGCCCACCAGTTGATGTATGAAAATCGTCACCCGGAAGGAAATATGTCAGTCCTGATTGGTGCCAAAGACTTTGGTTTGGGTGCGGTGTCTCCAGTCCCGACGCAAACCAAGCATCTGGCTCACGATGAAAATCCTTCGCCAGAGCAGATCTATATCCCCCATCAGGAGCCTGTCTTTGAAGATCCGAAGACATTGTTTCACGACACCAAGCATGTTCGTGACATCATGACCCCTCACCTGCTGACGTGTCATGCTCAGGAAAAGGTTATCAAAGTGGCTTGCCGACTTGTAGAGGATAAGGTTCGCGCAATGGTCGTGACCAATGACAAAGGCTATGCTATCGGTGTAGTGTCTCAGACGGATATCGTATTGGCCCGGCAAGGTCGAGATTTTGATATTCTCGCAAAACTCACAGCAGCCGATATCATGACCCCCCAATTATATACTTGCAGTGAAGACGCAACAGTGACCGAAGCCATCACACAGATGACGGGTCGAGGAGTCCATCGCCTTGTTGTGGTAGAGCGGGAGGGAAGCCGTAAGAAACCTGTCGGCGTGGTATCTATGAGCGACATTATCAACCGTATTATTGAAAAAAGACCAGAGTCACCTTGTGAGGAAGAAAGTAAGACCTGATCCATCGCGATACAACAGTCTGTACCAAACTCAAAACGCAGGAGTCACTATGTCATTGTCGCTACAGTCAGAGGATTTGCAAGCTATTGTGGCCGAGCTATCCGAAGCCAACCACAAATTCTCACAAGCCTACCCTGGCGATCCCGTCCATCGCCAGCCTGTCCACACCTTGTATGGAGGAGCGCATCTATTTAAAGCCGGCTTGCACCGCAAGTTAGGACAGATCGGGCTGCGGACACTACAGACATATGCGCCTAATTTTGTGGTATTTGCGCAAGCGATAGGTCTTCCTGGATCAGAAAGACTACCACAAGAGACAGCAAAGATCACAGTGCTCGAAGAAGCCATCAGCAGCCACCCTGAATGGTATCAACAAACCAACGAAGCCGCTTGGCGTGCGTATACCATCTACCAAAGAGTTTGTGAAAAGCTGGAGCGAGAGCCGGTGGAGGATCTACGCATCGACTTTGAAGATGGATATGGTGTCCGAGCCGATCAAGAAGAAGACGGACACGCGATTCAAGCAGCAGAGCGACTGGCTGCCGCCATGGAAGAGAACGACCTCCCCCCTTTCATTGGAATCCGAATCAAGACATTGAGTGAGGAGTCACGAGATCGCTCGATCCGAACCCTGGATTTATTCCTAACAACATTGACGCAAAAAACAGGTGGAGAGCTTCCCCCCAACTTTGTGGTAACACTCCCCAAAGTTACGATACCAGCACATGTTACAGCACACGCCCAGATCCTGGACAAGCTCGAAAAGAAGCTCGGGATCACCCCCGGTGCTGTCAGGCTCGACCTTATGATCGAAATGACCCAAGCGATTATCAATGAAAAAGGAGAGAACACCGTACTTCAACTTGTGCGAGCGGGCCAAGGTCGCGTGTCCTACGCAGCCTTCGGAACATACGACTACACCGCCACTTGCAACATTACCGCAGCGTTTCAATCCCATACCCACCCCGCCGCAGACTTTGCACGACATGTGATGCAAGTCAGCCTCGCAGGGACAGGAGTTGCCATCTCCGACGGTGCTACAACCACCATGCCAATTGGCCCCCATCGAGTGCCCAAAGGAGAGAACCTCACCCCCGATCAAATGGCGGAGAACCGAGCGGTTGTACATCACGCATGGCACCGCCACTTCGACAATATCTCCTACTCGCTCGCTCACGGATACTACCAGGGATGGGACTTAAATCCCGGCCAGTTGCCCATTCGCTACGCTGCTGTGTACAATTTCTTCCTGGAAGGACTCAACGATGCTTCCCTGCGTCTCACCAAGTTCTTACAGCAAGCCGCACAAGCAACCTTGGTCGGCAACACTTTTGATGATGCAGCCACTGGACAGGGCTTGCTGAACTTCTTCTTGCGTGGACTTGCATGCGGCGCATTAACCGAAGAAGAGGTGTGCCAGACAGGTATCACATTGGATGAGCTTCACAGTCGCTCTTTTCTCGCAATTGTAGCCAAACGTATCTAAAGGGGAGGTGTTATCTTGCAAGACTCGATACAATATGCGTATGAGTTCTTCGCCCAAACTGAAACAATACTCCAACAAGCGATACAACACGTCCGGGCCAAGGTTCAACAGAACGGACGGGTCTCCACCTCGGCCATCAACCAACATCAACTGGTGAGCTTCGATATCGCTTGGTCTGCCGCAGAACTCGCGGCAGCCCAAGCCATGCTAGACTACACCAGCTCTATGACAAAGCAAGATAGCAGCGCAGAACAGATCCACGGGGAAACAAAGCTGGCACTGACCTTTCTTGCCCAAGCCATCACCCAGATCCGCAACAGACTAAGCCAGCGCCTTGATGAGTATGGATTGTCATTTTCCGAGATACAAGAGCTGTATGACGGCCCGGTCAATGCCTTCTGCCAAAAGCAGTTGGCCTCCCAAAGCCTCGCATCACTTGGAGATCAAATCCGTACATATGGACGAGACGGTGTCGAACTTTGGACCAATGAAGAACAACAACTCATGCGTGACACATTCCGTCGCCTGGCGGAAGATGTTGTTATGCCTTGGGCAGAGAAAATTCATCGCCACGATCTAGACATCCCCGATGAGATCATCCAACCCCTGCTTGAAATGGGAATATTTGGGCTCTCCATCCCACAGCAATACGGAGGGTTGTGCAGTGACGATCATGAAGATACCATCGGAATGATCGTTGCAACCGAAGAACTCTCACGGGGTTCCTTGGGCGCGGCTGGAAGCCTCATCACACGACCTGAAATTTTGGCTCGTGCTTTGCTTGCAGGAGGAACGCAAGAACAAAAGGAATACTGGCTACCAAAGCTCGCCGAAGGAGACCCCTTCTGCGCTGTTGCAGTCACCGAACCGGACTATGGCTCCGATGTTGCGGGGATGCAGTGCAGAGCCACCAAGGTGGACGGTGGATGGCACCTCAATGGCGTCAAAACATGGTGTACGTTTGGTGGGAAAGCCGGTGTATTTCTGGTGCTGGCCCGAACCGAAACCGACGTGAGCCTGGGCCATAAAGGTTTGTCGTTGTTGTTGGCGGAAAAGCCAGCTTTTCCAGGCCACGAGTTTGCATACACACAGCCCGAAGGAGGACAGATGTCTGGACGGGCTATCCCCACCATTGGCTATCGTGGGATGCACTCCTTTGAGGTCTTCTTTGATAACTTCTTTGTTCCAGACAGTCACCTCATCGGTGAAGAAGAGGGCCGTGGACGTGGCTTTTATCACATGATGGCCGGATTTGCGGGAGGCCGAATCCAAACAGCAGCCCGCGCCATTGGCGTGATGCAAGCCGCTATCGATAACGCTCGAACCTATGCAAGCGAACGCTCTGTCTTTGGACAGCCACTCGAACAATACGAGCTGATCAAGATCAAACTAGCCCGTATCGCATCAACCCTCGCTGCAGCTCGAAAGCTCACCTACAAAGTGGGACAACTCATGGACCAAGGCAAAGGTCAAATGGAAGCCAGCCTGGCCAAGCTATTCGCCTGCCGAGCCGCTGAAGAAGTAACCCGTGAAGCCATGCAGATCCATGGTGGCATGGGCTACGCCGAAGAAACAAACGTCAGCCGGTACTTTGTGGATGCCAGAGTTCTCTCTATCTTTGAAGGTGCTGAAGAGGTCCTTGCCTTGCGCGTGATCGCTCGTCAACTCTTTGCGAAACCGTAAGGATACATGCTCACCCCTCAGCTCCTTGCGAGGCAGTAAGAATGTCTGCTCACCCAACAACTCTTCGTTGTGAAACCCTAAATTCCTTGCGGGGCAGTAAAAATGTCTGCTCCCCCAACAACTCTTCGCAAAACCGTAGTGATGTGTGGCAGTACGCGACATCCGATAAAAACGTGACTCAGCACATCTCACCCCCAAAAGAGTGTCGTCTATGATGTAAGGAGCCTCTATGTCCATCTCAATACCTGTTCGTGTTCAGAAAGAATGTGCCCCTGCTTTGTCTGTATCCTTGGACAACATTCGTCGTCCACAGTATGGACGCTACCTTGAGGATTTGGTACCGGGTAGTACCTTTCAACACCCACGAGGGTTTACGATCGACCATGGCTGGGCCCGAGCATTTGCCACGGCTTTTATGGAAACCAACCCACTGTATTTTAATCGGGAGTACGCTCAGGCTTTTGGCTTCTCCGACATCCTGGTGAGCCCACAGTTGGTGTTTAATCTCATACTCTCGATGGGTGTTCAAAACGACTCAGAGAAGGCCATTGCCAACCTGGGATATTACCAGGCACAATTCCTGCGCCCGGTGTATCCGGGAGATACACTGACTTCGATGACACATGTTGTCGAGCGTCGGGAACGGGGGGAGGGCAAACCGGGTATCGTGCATGTACAAACCCTTGGTCGCAACCAAAGAGACGAGGTGGTCATGCAGTACGAACGCAAGATCATGGTGGCGCAACGAGGAACAGCAGCTCATACAACACAAACAACGGAGGCGAGCCAACCGCTCAACTTTCCCTGGCAAACACAACCACAGCTCCGACTGCCTCTATCAAAACCGCCTTATCCCTCTGGACTGACCGGCACAAAGACCTACGCAGATTCGTTTCAACCCGGTGAGATCATTGTCCACCCCAATGGCCGAACAGTCACAGACGAGCACATGTGGTGGAGCTATGGCGTCGGCAACACTCACCCACTCCACAACGATCGGATTTACAGCACAGGAAGAACAGGTGCGATGAGCGGAGAGCCCATTGTCTACGGAGGACTTGTTTTTGCATGGCTTCAAGGCTTGACCAGTCGCGATATCAGTGAGAATGCGCTGTGGGAGATGGGTTTCTCGGAAGGCTACCATACACAACCCACCGTGTCTGGAGACACCCTTACTGCCTTGTCTCGTGTCCTGTCCATCGAAGCAGGTCCATCGGACACCAACGCTTCCATTCTTACGTTTCAATTAATAGGATTAAAAAACATCGCAGCCTCGAATGCACTTGAGACCTATGGTGAAGATCTATTCCAAAAGGAACTCTCCAAAAAGAAGCAGGGAAAAGAGAAAATTTCTGCCAAGGTCTTTGAAGTGGAACGCAAGGTTTTAATTCGCAACCAGCCTAAATCAGGATAAATCAGGATAAATCAGGATAAATCAGGATAAATCAGCCTGATTCCGGGACACAAATGGGCAACAACCTGTGCTAGAGAGGGATGAAGTGATGAGTCGAGAGAAGAAAGCAACTTCGGTAGCACAGAAAGGTGAGGAAAAGAAGCACGATCGCCCTTGGATGATTCGCACCTACGCCGGGTATAGCTCCGCCAAAGAGAGCAATGCGCTCTACAAGCTCAATTTATCAAAGGGACAAACAGGGTTAAGCGTTGCTTTTGACCTCCCTACCCAAGTAGGCTACGACCCCGACCATCCGATGGCCCAGGGTGAAGTGGGGAAGGTCGGTGTATCGGTCGCTCACATTGGGGATATGGAACAACTCTTTGATGAGATCCCACTGGACCAAGTCAACACTTCCATGACCATCAATGCCCCTGCTCCCTGGCTGCTCGCATTGTATATCGCAGTTGCCCAACGACAAGGTTTGGAGATGTCATCCTTACGTGGCACCGTCCAAAATGACTTGGTCAAAGAGTACCTATCACGTGGTCTCTATATCTTTCCACCTCAACCTTCCATGCGGTTAATGGTCGATGTGATCACCTATACCGTAAAACATATACCACACTGGAACCCCATCAATATCTGTAGTTATCACCTGCAAGAAGCGGGGGCTACACCGGTCCAAGAGTTGGCCTTTGCCCTCAGCACAGCCATGGGTGTGCTCGATGCTGTCCAAGCCTCGGGTCAGGTTCGTGATGCACAGATGCCCCAAGTCGTCGGAAGGCTCTCCTTTTTTGTCAACGCAGGCATTCGTTTTATCGAAGAAACATGCAAGATGCGTGCATTCACAGAGATGTGGGAGCATATTACGGCTCATCGATACGGAGTCAAAGACCCAAAACTCCGCCGCTTCCGCTATGGTGTCCAGGTCAACTCCTTGGGTTTAACGGAGCAACAACCCGAAAACAATATCCAGCGCATTGCTCTGCAGACTTTGGGTGTACTGTTGTCGAAAAAAGCTCGCGCGAGAGCGTTGCAACTTCCCGCATGGAATGAAGCCATTGGCCTACCGCGCCCCTGGGATCAACAGTGGTCTTTGCGCATTCAACAGATCCTTGCCTATGAAACGGATCTTCTTGAATTGGAGGATATCTTTGATGGTTCGCATGTGATCGAAGCGAAGGTCAAAGACCTGACAGCGGCCGCCTGGGATGAGATCCACCAAATCGAGGCCGAGGGAGGCATTGTCCCCGCAGTGGAAAGCGGCCTCCTCAAACGCAAGTTGGTTCAAAGTCAAACAGAACGAATGCGGGCCATCGAGCGCGATGACATCACCATCGTAGGCGTGAATCGCTTCCAAGAAACAGCCGAATCTCCACTGACACAAGGAGCGGATGGTGGCTTTATGAAGGTCGCAACATCCGCCGAAGCAGAGATCATAGAAGCCCTACTCGCACACCGAGAACAACGAGACACAGCCAAGGTAAAAATGGCACTGGCCCAACTCTTTGACGATGCACAAGCCAACGTCAACATCATGGGCTCGTCGATACAGTGTGCTCATGCCGGTGTCACCACGGGAGAATGGACGCATACATTGCGTAGAGCCTTTGGAGAATACAGAGCCCCAACGGGTATAGACCTCGTGTCGCGAATCCCAGGAAAACAAGGCAGAGAGAGTGCCGTACGCCAACGAGTGAAGCGGACCATGGAGCAGTGCGGCCGCCCTCCCCGCCTTCTTCTGGCCAAGCCGGGCCTTGAAGGACACAGCAATGGTGCCGAGCAGATCGCACTCAAGGCCCAAAGCATCGGCTTTGAAGTTATCTACAAGGGAATTCGACAGACCCCGTCAGACATCGTAAAAACAATCCGTGATGAGAAAGCAGACCTGCTTGGATTATCGATGCTTTCGGGTAGTCATTTGGTTCTGACAAAGGCGATCGTCGAAGAACTCCAACAAGAAGGGCTTGGTCATGTCGAGATCATTGTTGGAGGAATTATCCCACCTGAAGACATTCCAGCATTAAAGAAGCTAGGCGTGGTGGCCACCTTCACTCCCAAAGACTTTGACCTCAATGAAGTCTCTGCCATACTTCTCGACATCTTCCGCAAAAAACAAGGCCTCCCCACCTTTGGCAAGCTCAAAACGTGAGCTTTCAGTTGCAATCAGAATCTAGATCGGTATGATGCCCCTCCAATTGGAACCAGTGGGGGACGAAAGAATGAGTTCGATGTTAATTCTTGATTTTGATGGTACAATCACGGATGCAGAGCAGGAAGGAAAGCCCTTTCGCACGGGCTTTTTAAGCGACATCGCCGTTCTGACAGGGTGCTCCGAGCCAGAGATTGAGGCGATGGCAATCTCGTTTGAAGCCGAAATCTCTGAAAACCCAGACGCTCATGGTTGGGTGTATAACGGTAATATCGTTGCTCCAGCGAGTGTCGATCCCTACCTCCGAATTATGCCTGTGGCCCGGATGATCTGCGACGCTTGCCACGCTTTCACCAATGAACAAGATCGCACCAGACTGATGGATGGAATCCTGTTCAAATACAACTACCAAAAAACAAAAATAGCCTTTCGAAAATCAGCTCACAGCGTTCTGGCGCGTTTGAAAAAGAGTAATGTATATGTTGTCACAAACTCACATACAGAGCCTGTGCAGACGAAGATCCGCCACCTCGATCAAGAAGCCAATACAAACACTCTCGGTTGGTTGATAGAGCGTGTTCATGGACGAGCCAAAAAGTATGTGGTTGACACATCCTTTACCACAGTACCTGAATCTTTCGAGTTGCCGGGCCTATCCCGTCCTGTGTTGTTACGACGCCCTCGTTATTTTGAGATTCTCGAAGGTTTGCGGCAAAAGGATGGAGTTCGCTGGGAAAATATAGCTGTGGTTGGCGATATCTTCGAACTCGACCTGGCCCTCCCCCTTGCTCTTGGTGCTCGTGTGGCCCTCGCGGTCAACCCCTTCACACCGGAATACGAGAAGGATTTCCTCCAACAACATCCCCGAGGTCAACTGCTTACAGACCTCTCCGAAATCCCCACTTGGCTCGCGGCTTAAATCCGGGTTGCCAGAGATTCCATTCGAACTTCCCCCAACAATCTGTTACAACCTTCATAGAGGTATTCTCTATATCATCGCATGTTGGATATCGGCTCCTTTTGATTTCCCAGTGGATTCGGGCGGATTGGTTTACCATTTCAACCAACCGTATGAGTGACGGTCCCCACAGATCCCCTCGAACGGTATGAAAAGAAAGAACCTCCCCCCGAAAGCCCCCTCAGAAGAGAGCTTTCTGTTACAAAAACGTGGGCTTTTCAACTCCATGTGATTCGGTGGCCCCATGGCTACAGTTGTGTATAGCCCCTGTCCGACTCTGCGGAGACACGTATCCGTTTCCTCATAAGCTCGCCACACAGAAGCTCTATGTGACTGCAGACAGGAGGTGAGAGCATGCGTTATCTAGTCTTGCTAGCATTCTTTGGTTCCGGCCTGAGCAGCTTGCTCCTGGAGAACCTTTGGGTTCGGATGCTTACGCTGGTCTTTGGAGGGACCACGCTCGCGATTGTAACTGTCCTTACTGTGTTCATGGGAGGTTTGGCACTGGGAAGTTACCTCGCAGGGAAGCTCATTCACCGGATACAGCGACCCTTTCGCGTCTATGGCTTTTTGGAAGGTAGCATCGCGATCTACTCCATGTTCATCCCACTAATGCTCGACGTTCTTCCCACCATCTATCGCTGGGTTCCTGAGGAATGGCCATTCCTAGCCATCGCTTTTGTCCGATTCCTGTTGTGCCTGGCTCTCCTTCTCTTTCCCACAACTCTGATGGGAGCGACACTCCCACTCTTAAGCCAGTGCTTCGTTCGCAAACACAACACTGTGGGTGTCGATGTTGGTCTACTCTACAGCGTAAACACGTATGGTGCCGTGCTTGGAGCATTGAGTGGTGGCTTTCTACTCATGCCTCTCTTGGGAATTTCCTATAGCTTGATGTTGGTCGCCGGTGGTCTATTAACTCTTGCTTCTGCAGTGATTTGGGTCGATGTTCGCTTTCCCTATCTCTTTGAGACAGAGAAAGACAAAAGCGAGACCTTCTCCCTCATAGATTCCATAGAGTTTCCAAGCTCAGAAGCCTTCTTTCAGGAGGAGGACCTAAAGGAAGCTCTGCCCTCATGGGGAACAGTGTCACAAGAGCTACTCTATGAAGGTCTCGGCTCGCAGGAACAAAACTTTCGAAGATCGGTGATCGCCTGCCTTGTGGTGACAGGTGCAACAGCCATGATCTGTCAGGTTCTCTGGTCACGTACACTCTCCATGGTCATCGGCTCTTCCACCTATGCTTTCACACTCATCCTAGGACTGTTTTTAATCGGCTTGGCGAGCGGCTCTGCCTATGGCGCATGGCTCGCAAAACACTCACTGGATGTTCTCAAAAGCTGGACACGATTACTTCTCGGCACAGGTATATTCATTGCCCTTGGCACCTTGCTCTTTGACCAATTGCCGGGACTATTTGTGAGCATCGCCCTCAAACTACCGGAACAGATCAGCCCACTCTTGCTCTTCTCCTTCAAAGCTGGCATCGCAGCCTTACCTATCATCTTACCTACATTCCTCATGGGAACGTTCTTTCCATTAGGTCTGGCTCTGCTCAAACATGAAGAACAGTTCATCGGGAAAAGCGTCGGCAATCTATATATGTTCAATACTCTAGGAGCGATTGTGGGCTCTGCCTCGGCAGGATTTGTTATCATTCCTTTGCTCGGCCTTCAAAAAGGACTCGCCGTATGTACAGCTTCTTATTTCTTATGTGCTTGGCTTCTGATCTGGCAAAGTCAGAATGAACGGCGCACCCATTACGGAATGTTTGTAGTTTTCGCGATCCTGCTCGTGTTTTTAATGCCCAAATGGGAACAAGGGTTGATGAGCCTTGGCACCTTTCGACTCTCTGTCCTTCGCGAGTACAAATACCGACAAGCCATGAGATACAACCCCGTCCTCTTTTACAAAGAAGGTGTAAGCGCCACTGTTTCAGTATCGGGAAACTCCACAGGACGGACCTTAAAGATCAATGGAAAGCCAGAAGCATCCACCGCCGGCGATCGCCCCACACAGATCTCCATTGC